>CAMBEV010000224.1 GCA_945865595.1 Nannocystis exedens
GGAAGTTCATGGCAGCGTGAATCGCTGACCCAGCGAAGATGAGCTGACTGAGCGTTTCGCTCAACGCCGCGCGCGTTTCAAGCCGACCGTCGGACGCCATGCCGGACGTCATGCCCGACGCAATGCCGCGAATGCCTCCGCCGTCAGTAGCGCTCCATTGTCTGACCCACGTCTGCAACTCGGTGTCTTCGGAGACTTCCGCGTCGCTTGCATAATAGAGCCCGACGTAACTCTCGACCCACGCAGCGAGTGCCTTCCATACGAGCAGGCCGTCGTCGCGGAACGGAAACTCAGGAAGGCATTCGCGATCGTCGACACCGCGTGCGGCAAGTCGTCTCGTGAACACAGAGTCACCGAAGTGAAAGCTTGTGAGCGATGCATGCGTGACTTCGCGAACGGCATGCTGCGTTGTGCCCGTGAACCAGTCGAGAACGCCGTGCTCCGGGAACACGACCTTCGCGCCGAGGTGATTGATGTGCAGCGTGCCCAAGAAGTGTGGCCGCAGGAGGACGAGCACCGGATGGTTCGGTGCAAACGATCGATGCGCTGCAAGAATCGCTGGCTCCGCGACCAGGTGCGTTCGGGCGTGATGAAACCACACTGCGCCAACGATCGTGTCAGCGATCGCCGCGTGGGTCTTTGCGATCTCCCAGCCCCACCCGTGAGCGGTGGTGAATACTGGGTTGGTCGCTGAAGGCATTCGGCCGATCTGAATCGCGCATACACGAGGAACGCGTCCCGCTCTCGGAACGACAAAGAGAACGCGCGGGGCAGGCAGCGTGCGCTTCGGTCCTCCGAAGTCGTTGGGAGGTGCCCCGTCGAGCATTCCGTAGTCTGCGATGTACAGACGGCCTTCGGCTTGCGCGGCTTCCCAGCTGTCATTCGGACTCACGAGCGCAATCGCTTCGTCAGGCACCGGGAATGCGGGATCGCGGCTGCGGACGCGCTCAAGAATTTCGGGATTCGCGCCTGCGATTACACGGCGCGAGAATGTGGCGTCGTCATGAAGATGGTTCGCGAGCGGCGGCGCGGCCATTTCCTGGAAGAGCTTCAGGTAGTCGTCAACACTCTTGACTTCAATCTCGGCAACGTTGCCCGCGAGAAGCAGCGATGCGACGTCGTTGATCGCACTCGCGAAGTCCTTGTGAACGAGATCGTGGAGGGTGGTCTTTGCATCGGTGAGTCGAGCGACAAGGCCACCATGACCGCCCAGGAGTTTGTCGGCCTTCCTCTGGTTCGCGATGACGCACTTGAGTGCAGAGTTAATGACGGCTGACCAATCGTCTGGCGGCACCTCACCCTTGGGCACTTCGGCTGCGAGCGCGACGCCTGGGTAGATGTCGTGCGCAAAGCGATACAGCTTCTTCGCCTCCGTGATGGCGGCAGCGCGCGTGACGGCTTCTGGATCGTGTTGAGGGAGCAGCGGCTTCATCGAGACCTCAAGTGCAAATGTCGACGGACTTCGTGTGAACGGCCGAGGCTACACGTTTCTGTTGCGTGTGTCGTTCGCCGGCTCGTACCCTTCGATGCCCATGGGTGCACCTTCTGAAAACAAATTGTGTGGACAGCTCGTGTTCAGCCAGGCTGGCGCGCGCGTTCCGCTCCACAACATGCGTCTCGAAGTTCGTCCCAAAGCCCTGACCGGATTTGGGTCACCGATCGAGGCGACAACGGACATGGTCGGTCGCTTCGAGGTCGCCGTTGCCGCAGGAACGACGCACCTTGAGATCGTCGTGCTCGATGTGGCGCATCGCTACGACAAGAATGGCGCCCTCGTCGAAACACCCTTTGGCGTGACATCGGTGGCACTTGAAGTCCCATCGGCAGCGGGAAGTGCACCGACGGATTTGGGCGTCATCGCGATTCGATTTTGGCCCTATCGGTGCGAGTTCCCGGCGCCACGCGCAGCCGCTCCGGACAAGACGCCACCGCAGACGTACACGAGTGGATTCATGCACTCGCTCGAACTTGCGTTTGCGCGGCGCGTGCCCGAAACGCTTGATGTGAAGCTACGGCTCCTCGCCGAAGGAGAGCGGCTATCGCTCGCGGAGATTCAGCGGCACTACCCACCCATGCTCACCGCGAAGATCGAACGTGAGCATCCAGGTCGAACGCGCTCTGATGCGTGGCTCGGCGACCAATTGTTGAATGGTTTCGACGTGGCGCTCAATGTGGGCCGCGATGCGACGGACCCGAGCCGCTTTCGGGTTGCGATTCGCTGGCCGCTGGGGGCTTCGAAGACGGATGGCGGTTCGACATTTGACATGACGAATGTTGACGTCACGCTCGAAGATCGTGGCTCTGAAGTGTGCGCGTCACGCATTTTGCTGGAGGTCAATACGCCTGACGGTCAAGGAAGTTGGCTTCCAGCGCAGAAGCTCGACGTTGCACCCGGCGATCAAAATTGGGAAGCCGCAAAACGGGTCGTGCGCTGTCAATACCTGCTGCACGGCGCGATCGAAGGGCACATCGCGGAGACGCACTTTCAAACCGAGCAACACGCGGTCGCGATCTATCGCAACGTACGAAAGAACCCGATACGCCAGCTGCTTGCGCCCCACTTGCAAGAGATCGTGGCTCAGGGGGCCGATGGCGACAACTTCGCGTGGGGCCCAAACGGAATTCTTGTGACCCAGTCCGCCCTGAAGCCGTCAGACCTAGACGCTCGGTTTGAGCGTAGTGCCGGTCGACGCTGCTATGCGACGTTCTCTCCCAGGAAGCCGGTGCACGCGACCCACCGTTACGCCAAGGCTGCAGCGCTCTACTGGGAGTTGCTCACCGAGTACGTGGGCAGTTTCTTTGACGAGCATCGGCAGGCTATCGAAACGGAATGGCGTGAGATCGTTCACCTCTCCGACGATCTCGTGCGCCACTCTCCGCCGTACAGACCTGAAGCGCAGGACCCCGATGTGCTTCCGTGCGACCGGAACGAAGGTGACCAGCCTGACGTGCCGCGCGCCAGGGTCGAGGGCGTCGTGAGGAGCGTGAGGCCGATCACGCAATCGCAGACGCCGGCACCAGGCGAGATGGACAAGTTACTTTCGTTCTGTCGCTACGTTCTCTACCAGGCCACGTTCAACCATACCTGGACGCACGACGGTCAAACCGACATCAGCGGAGAACTCGAGTACGCGACGTTCGGCCTTCAGAAGGGGAGCATCGGCCCTGCGGACTCGAAGGAGCTCACGCCTTCGGCCAAGGTGCTCGCCGACTCTCTCTCGTTCAACGCGCTCGGGATGTACGCCACGTACGGACGACTGCTGGCGGACGAAGAACATGACGTTGCGCCGGCGTTGAAGAGCGCACTGCTGGCCCGTCGAGAGGCGTTTGCCGCACTCGGCGTTGACATTTCAACGTTGCGCTCGCGCATCAATCTGTAGGTAGAAAGGACAGCCATGGCAACGTTTGATGTCGTCTTTGAAGGCGGTGGCGCGAAGGGCGTCGCGCTCGCGGGCGGTGTGTCAGCGCTTCTGCAGCGGGGACATACTCTCGGGCGCTTGGTGGGAACTTCGGCGGGGGCAATCACCGCAACGAACCTCGCGGTGGGGTACACGCCCGATGAAATTTTCGGTGGCGCCCTTGAGCGGACCGCGGACGGTCGCTCGGTCTACTCGACGTTTTCCGATGTGCCGAAGCTCACCGACCAAGAGCTCGAGGCTTCAGGCATCTTCAAAGTGCTGCGTGGGATTCCGCTGCCGATGACCGCGCGTGCGGAAGAGCGCCTCGACCTCATGCTGATGCACGTCCTCTCACACGCGCCACACTTCGCTTCGCTCATCTCGCTCTTCGAGCTTGGGGGCATCTTTCGAGGAGACGGCTTCCTTACGTGGATGCGCCGCTGCCTCGCCAAGAAGGGGTTCGAGGATGCCACCCTCGGTGAACTCCACCAGAAGACCGGCAAAGACGTCAGCGTGCTCGCGACCGATACAACCGATCGGCGCTTGCTCGTTTTCAATCATCGCACTGCGCCCAATTTGCCAGTGGCGTGGGCCGTCCGCATGTCGATGAGCATTCCGTTCTACTGGCAGGAGGTCCGGTGGAATGACGCCTGGGGTCAGTATCTCGGCCAAGACATGACGGGTCGCACGATTGTCGATGGCGGCGTCGTGTCGAATTTCCCTCTGTTCTTGCTGACGGACGGTGCGGACGAGGAGGTCGCGCGCTCGATGGGCAAGCCGTCGACTTCGAATGCCGCCGTGGGTTTCTACCTTGACCCCACGCTCGACGTTGAAGGCGCACCCGCACCCACGACTGCCGACCCTACGAGCCCGACGCGAACCCGCATTGACGCTCTGCTCGACACACTCATGTCGGCGCGGGACAACGCAACGTTTGACGCCCATCGAGAGCGCGTTGTGCGGCTGCCGGTTCGAGGGTACGGCACGACCGACTTCGATATGTCAGAGGCGCGCGCGCGATCGCTTTTCGACGCTGCCGTGTCAGCTACCCAGGCATGGCTTAGTAAAGCATCTGTATAGACAATGTAATTGACAACGCTGGACGAGCCGATAGGAGCGAAAACCCGTGTCCATTCCCTCACTGCCGCAACATGATCCCGAGCGCGCATCCCGAAGAGCACGCATTGACGCTGCCTCTGCGATCCTTCCGTACAACTACGATCGGTTTGCAGGGGTCGCGCTTGCGACGGCGGTGCCGAAGACTGATCAGCCCCACGCATCGTGGTTAGCGACGATCGCAGAGGTGCTGGTCAAAATTGGTGTCAATGCGGAAAGGGTGCAGAAAAAGCTCTCGCGCCTGCATCCCGATCATCCTGGGCACAGCGAAGTTCTTGCGATCATCCAATCGGCCGAACGCGGGGGCATGCACGCGCTCTTTGATGAGCTCGCGGCGCTCGCAGAGGGCGGTAAGGAGCTAGGTCGCGCGCAGTCGTTTGCAGATTTCGAAGCACTCTTTGTTTCGTTTGCATTGCCTGATCGCGCGGCGACTTTCCGAGACGACCTGTCGTTTGCACGTATGCGCGTCGCAGGACCCAATCCCATGATGCTTCGCGGCATCAATCGTATTCCAGATCACTTTGCGGTCACGCCTAGTGACGTGGAACGCGCGCTGGTCGTCTTTCAGAAGCGTGGCATCGATACCGCGGGTGGGGGACTTGCGGCAGCGTTGGCAGAAGGACGCGCCTTTCTTGCGGACTATGCGGCGTTGACTGGGGCAGTTACAGGCACGTGGAATGGGTTAGTTAAGCATATTTACGATCCGCTCGCGCTGTTCATTACCGTTGGGGTCGATCGCACGCTGCTTCCCGTGGCGATTCAATGTAGTCAAGTCCCTGGACCGAACGCCCCGGTGTTGACACCTGCCGACGGTGTGCGTTGGGCGATGGCCAAGACCGCCGTTCACGTTGCGGATGGCAGCTTGCACCAGGCCGTGTCTCACCTCGCACGGACACACCTCGTTCTCGAAGCGGTGCTGCTCGCAGCCCGTCGCAACCTTTCGGTCAACCATCCTGTCTCTCGACTCCTCGAGCCGCACTTCGAAGGCACGCTCTATATCAACGACGCAGCGGACACGAAGTTGATGGGGCCTGGCGGTGGGGTCGACACAGTCCTGGCATGCCCGATCGCTGAAAGTCGCAAGGTCGTCGAGAGCGGCGTGCGCTCATGGTCGTTTACCGGCTCGATGCTCGAGGCCGACCTCGCAAGCCGAGGCGTAGCGGATCAAGGGGCACTGCCGGACTACCCGTACCGTGACGATGCCATCCTCATACACGCTGCCATTCGCGATTGGGTCGAGTCCTTTGTTCGCGTCTACTACAAGGATGGTGCTGCCGTTCGCGAAGACGTCGAACTGCAGAGTATGTTCACCGAGCTCAGCTCGAGTGCGGGTGGTCGCCTTGCAGACGTACCCACGCTGTCGGGCGTTGGCGACGTAGTCAAGGCAATTACCCATATTATCTTCACGGCTTCTGCGCAGCACGCGGTGGTCAACTTCGCGCAGCTGCAAGAAATGTCGTACGCGCCTGCGTATCCGCTAGCGGGCTATGCAGCGGCGCCCACTGCCGCGCCTGCGACCGAACAAGATTGGTTTGCGATGCTCCCTCCGCTCGGCCTCGCGCACTATCAAGGAACGCTTGGCATGATGCTCGGCAGCGTGAGGCACACGGTACTCGGGCAATACCCGCACGAAACCTTTCGCCCATTCGCCGGCGACGAGCGTCTTTCACCGTTCGTTGTGGCCTTCAGGAAGCGTCTCGAAGATGGTGAGGCCATGATTCGCCAACGGAACGAATCGCGTGAGCCCTACATCTTCTTGATGCCGTCGCTGATTCCCCAAAGCATTAACATCT
>CAMBEV010000225.1 GCA_945865595.1 Nannocystis exedens
ACCCTCAAGGAACAAGCCCACCGCCGTCCCATACGCCCGGTGAAAATTGAAGCTCCGCGAGCCCCAAAACAACCGCGCGGCCGCCATGGTACCCCAGCCCTCGGCTCCCTTCCGACCCGCTAGGCCGCCTGACAGCACGAACGGCAGCTCGTCAGCAATCACGGGAACGAGCCATGAGAGTCCGCCGCCGACTTGCACCGAGGAGAAGTTCGTGGTCACCACCTCGGCGTACGGCCCGAGCGCCATGTCGCTGCCGCGACGCCGAAAGAAGAGGACATCTCCGTACCCCCCAAATCGGAAGGCCCCGTGTGCTGTCCCGGACCGCCACTCGTGAACCCCGCCGCCAGCGATGAGTCCAACCGTCATTTGCGGCAGCATCGGCGCGCGCAGCTCGGGTGCATGCGGCCGCTCCGCGTACGCCGGCGCGAAGTGAAGCCCTGCGCACGCCACCGCCCCGACGACTACCCGAGCTCGCACACGCCGTACCCCTGGCAGTCAGCGCACGACACTTTCTGATCCTGACCAATGAAACACGGCACGATCGCTGCCTCGGCGGGAGTGCCTTTGCAGTCTGGCCCAGGCAACGTGGGATCATCCGTGTCCGCCTCAAACGAAACTAGGCACCCTTTGCACACGTCGATCGGAAACCGATACGCGGTGCTCTCAACCGCGACGCCTCCCAGCGTATGCCCGAAGAGGACGACGTCCACGACGACCCGCCGGGTCTCGTTTCGGGCCTTGAGGTTAGCGGCAGCCTCCCGGATCGACTCGCCGTCGAGTATGTCGACCTCAACCGTCGCATACGACGCGATAATCCCCAAGGCCGGCTCGAGCGTCGCAGTCGCAAGGCGAGTGAACGAACGGAGCTCGTTCTCCTTGGCGTCAAAAACGTGCACCTCAGCGCCCTCGATGAGGAATTGACTGGCTTCGACGCGCCGCTGGTCCGCGCTCGCGCTTGAAACAATTTGGCTTCCCGCAAGGAGCACCGCCCGGTACGAGTCGCGCAGGCCTGCATCGACGAGCCCCGCGGAGAGTTGGGGCCCTATTGCTATGGGCATGTAGATACACGCGGTGCCGGCCACCGCCCCCGTTACGGGCGGCGCGAGTACCTGGCGAATAAACACCGACGGCGCTGTCGCGCACGAAACCAGAGCGATCGCAGCCACGCTCACCCCTGCGCTCCACCCTCGTCTTGCATGTCTCTGGCCCACGATTCCTCCTAACATTCGACACCAAAGCGTAACGGTACCCGGCCCCCTACACCCAATTCCTGGCCACTTCCTCGATCGCGCGTCGAAATGCGCCTAGCTCCACCTGCACAAGGTGTCCCCGGCCGGACTCGCTCGGAACCGGCAAAACAAGCTCTCCACCTCGCCGCTTCTTGTCAGCGCCAAAATGCCGACTCGCTGCTGCGAGGTCGGCGCCGGCAACCCGCGCATGCAACCCGACCGCCTCCACGTCGGTGGCTGCCGCCGCGGAGGTGCCCGCGGCAACCAGCCCCAATACCTCGAGCGCGGCGAGCTCGGCCACCATCCCCACCGCGACGGCCTCCCCGTGTAGCCAACGATGATACCCCCCATGCGCTTCGAGAGCGTGACCAACAGTGTGCCCAAAGTTCAAGAGCGCGCGTGGCCCAGATTCGCGCTCGTCCTCACGCACGAGCGAAATTTTCGCAGCGACCGCGCCACTCACCAGGTCCACCGCGCTAGCCCCGAGCTGCGCTCCGTCCCTGTGCCACTGCGCTGCGGCGCCGACAAGTCGCCGGTCGACCATCCAGCCCGTCTTCACAACCTCAGCAAGCCCTGCACGGAGCTCGCGTTCGGGCAGCGTCGAAAGGTGCGCTATATCAGCGACGACCCCGATCGGCTGGTGAAACACCCCGATCAAGTTCTTCCCTGATACGTGGTCGAACCCTGTCTTTCCGCCTACAGACGCGTCGACCATCGCAAGCAATGTCGTAGGCACCATCATCCATCGAATGCCGCGCAGTAGCGTGGCCGCCGCGAAACCCGCCATGTCACCGACGACACCGCCCCCAAACGCGAGCACCAACGCGTCACGGTCCACGCCGCCTCCAAGCGCGACGTCCCAGATCATGGAGACGCTGTGCTGCGTTTTGCGAAGCTCACCCGGCACAAGCACCGCCTCCACATGCCCCATCGCAAGCGGCTCAATCGCGCGCTGCAAAAACGACCCGCGCGCTCTTTTTATATTTGTATCTGTTACGGTTACAATTAGCGAAGGGGCACTCGCCGCAACGTGGTCAGTCGTCACAGCGGGATCGCCCGCGCAAATCTCGACGGGGTAACTTCGCGCGCCGAGTGGCATCACCAGCCGGCAGTGCGTCGCGGCCAATTCTATCGCATCCGCGACGGCATCTGGCTCGAGGTCATCGGTCGTCAGTACCCAATGGGCCTCGGCGTAGACGTCCGCGCGGGCCCGGACAATTTCGCTAAGCCTCGCCTCTCTACCCTCATGGGCGTCCCCGTCACCGAGCAATGGCCGACCTTGCCCACCGCCAATCCGCCCCGCGAGCACGCCCACCGCCGCCGTTAGGGTGACGACCGTCGCTTCGTCGAGCGCGCGATATCGAGTCTTCACATCGAGCAGCGCGCCACCACCGACCGCAATGACGCCCGCAGGTCTGCCATCGAGCACTTGCGACACAACATGGCGTTCGGCCTCACGAAAAGCGCGCTCTCCATCGCGGAACAACTGGCCGATGCTTTTGCCCGAACGCTCCTCAAGGAGTGCATCCGTGTCGATGAACGGCCGGCCCATGCGCGCGGCGAGGAGCCGCCCGACGGTGGTCTTTCCAGCGCCCATCGGCCCACTGAGAACGATGTGCTTCATGCTCAAAACTCCCGAAGCTGCTTATTGTATCCGTCGACGTTACGTTTAAGCTCGCCAAGCGAATCCGCGCCGAACTTCTCGAGCACCGCATCGGCAAGAACGATTGCGACCATCGCTTCACCCACCACCGATGCCGCCGCGACCGCACAGATGTCGCTTCGCTCGTGCGCTGCATCGAAGGCCTCCTTCGAGCGCACATCCACGCTTGGGAGCGCTCGCTTCAATGTGGCAATCGGCTTCATCGCCGCGCGCACGACGACGGGTTCGCCGTTCGTGATGCCGCCCTCGAGACCGCCCGCCCGATTCGTGGGCCGCTCAAAGCGTCGTGTAGCCGTGTTGTACCCAATCGGGTCGTGCACGCACGAACCACGCACGCGCGCGGCCTCGAAACCGAGCCCGATCTCGACGCCCTTGATCGCCTGAATGCTCATCAGCGCCTGAGCCAATCGTCCATCAAGTTTACGGTCCCACATCACGTGGCTGCCAAGCCCGGGCATCACGCCCGTGGCAACCACCTCGAAAATACCCCCAAGCGTATCGCCCGCATGCGCCGCGGCGTGAATCGCCTCGCGCATCTGTGGCTCCTTGCTCGCATCCGCACACGAAAGATCGGACCGACGCGACGCCGCTTTCACCTCCGCGAGCGTCAGCCCAAGCGCACCCACCGCGATGTCGCCGATGGACACCACGTGCGCAAACACGTCGATACCAATCGCGCGCAGCAATGTCTTGCACACGCCCGCCACAGCCACGCGGGCCGCCGTTTCACGCGCGCTCGCGCGTTCGAGAATGTCGCGAAGATCTTTACGGTTGTACTTGAGACCCCCCGCAAGGTCGGCGTGCCCAGGACGCGGGCGCGTGACCGGCTCGGGCTCGGCCGCGAGCGGCTCGGCCGCCATACGGGTCGTCCAGTTGGCATAGTCCCGATTCTTGACCGTCAAGGCGATTGGCGATCCAAGCGTCTCGCCGTTCCGCACACCGGCCGCGAACAGCACCGTGTCTTGCTCAATCTTCATACGCCCGCCGCGACCGTAACCCCGCTGACGGCGCCCAAGATCCTCGTTCACGTCGGAGGCCAAGAGCGGCATCCCCGCTGGAATGCCCTCAAGCACCGCGGTCAACTCCGGACCGTGCGACTCACCCGCAGTGACCCAACGCAAACGCGACATCACCACACCGTATCAGCCACGCGCTACACTTCCATCGATGACCGACGTGGCCCTGCACATCACCGCCTTTGGCTCCGCCTCCCGCTTTGAGGTCCACGCCAAGGCCAAAGCCAAAACAACCGCGATTATAGGCGTGGTGGATGGGCGCCTCGAAGTCGCCATCGCTGCACCGCCCACCGACGGAGCTGCAAACGACGAACTTGTGCGGTTCCTCGCGAAGATGCTCGGTCTCAAGCAGCGCGACGTGAACATTGTTCGTGGTCAAAACGCGCGCATCAAACTGATCGCCTTGCGCACACTTTCAGCAGAAGACGCTCGCGCTCGACTCGAGGTTGAGATGGCCTCGGCAGCGTCCTAGGATCGGCCCCGCCATGCATTTTTCAAAGTACGAGGGCCTCGGCAACGACTTCGTGGTCTTCGCATGCGAGCGCCCCGAAGCGCTCTCGACCGCCGAGGCCATCGCCCTCTGCGACCGCCGGCGTGGCGTCGGTGCCGACGGTGTGCTTCAAATCCTGCCGCCGGTATCACCCGGCGCTCTTGCACGCATGCGCGTCATCAACGCCGACGGCTCTGTCCCCGAAATGTGCGGCAACGGGTTACGATGCGTCGCGCTCGCACTCACCGCGACCGGCGCCCCCAGCCGCTTCATCGTCGACACCGACGCTGGACCACGCGCATGCAGTGTCGATGGCAGTGTCGACGGCAGTGTCGACGGCAGGGGCGACGGCACTGGCGGAAGCGCCGAGGGGCAGATTTCAGTGGATATGGGTGTCGTCAAGTTTCTTGGCGATGTAGTCGTTGCACTTGAAGACGGCCCGCATACGTTCCACCTAGGCGACGCTGGCAATCCGCACGCGATTACCTTCGAGCCCAAAACGCGCATCGCAATGGAACACCTCGGACGCGCTCTCAATGCACACGCCGCGTTCCCGAACGGCACGAACGTCGAGTTCGCGACGCTGACGAACCGAGGCATCGACCTTGTCGTCTTCGAGCGCGGCGTCGGGTTCACCGAAGCCTGCGGCACCGGCGCATGTGCCACGGTCGCGGCCGCGTGTGCACTAGGCAAGTTACCTTACGATGCCCCAGTGAACGTCCGATTGCCCGGCGGCGACCTAACGGTAACGGTTGCCCGCAGCGGCGCGACTCGCATGCGGGGCCCCGCGCGGCTGGCGTTTCGCGGCGAGTGGCTGGCGTAAAGGCGCCGCGCAGGGCACCGTGCTACGCAGTCGGAATGCGAATCGCTTGTCTCCTCCTTGGACTCCTCGCGACGTCGGCGTGCGCCACTGGTGGCGAGCTGCCGAAGCCATCGACCGCGATACTGAAGCCACCTGAGGTTGACGATGCTGCATTGCTTGAAAAGGCGAGACGAGCCTACGTCAACTACATGGGTTCGCGCGAATCAGACGTCAAGCGTCAGGCTTACTTTGACGCCGTCGGCAAGCTCACCGAGTCGCGGGACGCGAAGTGGTTTCGCTTCCACGTCGAGGCCACACGCCTTGACCGAACGTTTCGCTCGGACACGCCCCCTTACGACGCGACAGTCAAGTTACTTGCCGGCATACACGCAGAGACCTCGCGTGTAGGTACGGGGGCCAAGCGGGTGGCGAACCTCACTGCGGCTGCCGGGCACTGCTACATCCTTTTCACGTCCAACTATAGCTATCTCGGCTTCACGGTCACGCGAGGCAACGCCGCAAGCATCCAGGTCTTCAAGAGCCTTAGCAGCCACGGGTTCTGCGCTTCGACTGATGCTGCGGTTACAATGGGAATTCCCGGAGACAACCAAGGCGACCCCTTCGTCGTGATCGATGTCCCGCGCGATCGATTTCCACCGATGATCGCTTTCTACGCCGAGCCCGACACGCACAGGGCTCTCAGCGAGTGCGCGGACGACGACTTTCTCAGCTTCTTCACCCACCCAATCCCAGGCACCGTTGTCTACGACGACGATGGCCCCGTGCTGCTCACGCAGTCACGGCTATCTCGTAACCTACACGGTTACCATTTGGCCACGGGTCAAATTGCGCGCGTCGCGCATCCAAGCCGCACAGCAAACGGTGTAACCCCGATTCCAAAGGTTGCGCCTTGGCTCTCATGCTGGACAATCTCGCGCCCTACAAATCCAACCACGCACGCGATCGCCGCGTGCACCAATGGCGTCGAGGACGCTGGCTATGCCGCACGCCTACGAGCTCTACGGTCGGGCAAGACAGCCAATTACGCCCACCGGCAGCGATTCAACGCCGAGGTCGCCATCAACGGTTC
>CAMBEV010000226.1 GCA_945865595.1 Nannocystis exedens
CAACCCGCGATCCTGGCGTTTTCGTCGCGGGTGTTCGCTTCCGTGCTTGGGCGCCGCCGCGATCGCTCCAGCCCCATCTCGGCATCCATCACCCGCTGAAGTTCGAGGTCATCGACACCTGGGCCGAACGTTCGCTTGGCGCCTGTGCCTACCACGTGTGGCATCCCGAGGGCCGCGGGTTCGAGCATCCGCCACTCACCCGCTTTGAAGCCGAGGCGCGACGCGCACAACGGTTTACGATCGCGTCGCCGTCGTTAGCGCCAGTCAAAGTGCGACCCGTGAGTGCGGATGGTGCGCCGCGTACGCTCGATCTGCGGCGCACCCGCAGCGACCATGCCGTACCAGAGCCGATTTTGGATGAAGACGCACCACCGGCCCTCGACCACACCAAATTGAGTTAGCCTCGTCCTCGCATGCCAAACCTGTTGGCGCTGTCCTTCGAAGGTCAAGTCGCGCCGTCGTTCACGCTCAAGTGTCTTGACGAAGGCCGCGAACGTCCCGATGGGTGGGGACTTGGGTATTACCCAGGCGGCGAGCCAAGCGCGACAGTGCTCAAAGAGCCAGCGCCCACGTCGGGCAGCATCCGCAGCGAACTTGTCCGCGTGTGGGAGCACACGGCGTCGTCGGTCTTCTTGCTCCAGATCCGCCGCGCGCGATGGGGCGGTAATTCGAACGCCAACACGCAGCCCTTCGCGCGACACCACGGCGGACAAGAGTGGCTGTTCGCGCACTCCGGCAGCCTTGAGCAACGGCTCGACGGGCCAACAGACATTCCGTTCGAGCCGGTCGGCTCTACCGATTCCGAGCGGCTCTTCTGCGAGCTTCTCGAGCGCATGGCCAAACACGGATGGCGCAGGCTCGCCGACGCCGATCCCGATGTGCTTGCGGGCTGGTACCACGAGCTCAACGCGTTCGGCTCATTGTCAAGCGTATTGACCGATGGGCTCGACCTCTGCGTTTGGGCCGACGAACACGGCACCACGCTGCCTCACGTTGCGAGCTTCTATCCGCCATACACACGCGCCGTTTTCGGCGACGACGACGTTGAACTCGATCTCACCAAACGCGGCGCAATGAGCCGACGCGGCGTCATCGTCACGTCGGGCCCCATCGCAACGTATGGCGATGGCCACGTCGAGCATCATCTCGTCGAACCAGGACAATTGATCTTGGTGCGGGGCGGCCTTGTTCGCCACAAGACGAGAGCGTGGAATCGCCCATCGTCACCGCCGCTTTCGAGCGACGGGTCGGTGCCAGTCGTTCGCGTGGGCAAGCAATCCGAACTGCCGCCCGCAGAAGAGGCCAGATACCGAATAAGGCATCGCACCGTCTATCGCTACGTTGAGCCCGTGGAACGCAGCCACCATCTGCTGAGGCTCGAGCCCGTGCACGACCGCAAACAATCACTCGAGAGTGTCGATCTCCGCGTGAGCGTGCCGCACAACGGCTTCGACTTCGAAGACGTCTTCGGCAATCGCACACGGCGAATCGTCATCGAATGTGACTATCGCGAGCTTGCCATCGAATCCGAATCGATTGTAGTCGTGCGTGCGCCCGATCGCATGCAAGCGCGACCTCGCCACATTCGCTCCACGATTCCCCTTTTGTGGATGCCCTGGCAGCGCCACATGCTCGCACCCTACTTGCTTCCACAAGAGCTCTTCGAGTCGGAGCTTCTCGAATTGACCGAGTACGCGATGAACTTCGTGCGCCGCAACGACAACGATCTGATCGATACGTTGACCGACATCAACAACACGATCTTTCGTGAGTATGAATACGAACAGGGCGCAACCACACTCGCAACCACACCGTTCGACGTCTACACGCAGCGCAAGGGCGTCTGCCAAGACTTCGCGAACTTGTTCATCTGCCTTGCTCGCTCGCTCAGCGTTCCTGCCCGCTACGTGTGCGGGTACGTTCACGTCGCAAATTCTGGCAACGGCCGTGACGCCATGGCGCTCGCCTCCCACGCCTGGGTCGAGGTGTACATGATGGACACAGGCTGGCGCGGGTTCGACCCCACGAACGGAAAGCTCGCGAGCACCGAGCACATCCGTGTCGCCGTGGGCCGCACTTACCGCGACGCCACGCCGACGTCAGGAACCATTTTCGTGGGCGGCGGCGACGAAACGCTCGACGTTGCCGTGAATGTCGAGCTTCTCCACTCATTTTCGTAAGACGCTCGAAACAAGTTTCGTCCACACAAGTTTCGTCCACAATGCGAGGCGTGGATCTGTCCGGCTACGACATCGGCCCCTTCTTTGATGAAACGTTCGAGAGCCCCTCACAAGCCCGTGAGGGACGGACGCTTTTAGTCAAGTGGCTTTCCGAAGCGAGCCCTGACGATCTCGCCGCCCAGCAACGCACCGCCGAGCAAATGCTCCTCGACCTCGGCATCACGTTCAACGTCTACGGGCATGCCGAAGGTACCGAGAAAATTTTTCCCTTCGACGTCGTGCCTCGCATCTTGCCAGCCAGCGACTGGGCCGTCATCGAGCGCGGCCTCGTGCAGCGCATCACGGCACTCAACTTGTTTCTCGGTGATGTCTATGGTGAGCAGCGGATTCTAAAGGACGGCATCGTCCCTCGTGCGCTCGTCGAAAGCGCGGCGGGCTACCTACCCGCCTGCATGGGCGTCAAGCCACCGAAAGGCGTCTATTGCCACGTTGTCGGCACCGACCTCGTGCGGGACAGTACCGGTCAGTTCTACGTGCTCGAAGACAACCTGCGTTGTCCGTCGGGCGTATCGTACGTGCTCGAAAACCGCAGCATCATGAAGCGCCTGTTGCCGCACTTGGTCGAGGCGTGCCGTGTCATGCCGGTCGACGGGTATCCGAGTAAATTGCTCGAGACGTTGCAGCACGTGAGCCCTCCAGCAAGCGCAGAGCCCGCGAGTGTGCTTCTCACGCCAGGCATCTACAACTCCGCATACTTTGAGCATTCCTTTCTCGCACAGCAGATGGGCATCGAGCTCGTCGAAGGTCGCGACCTCGTCGTGCGCGGCGGCTACCTCACGATGCGCACGACATCGGGATTTCGCCGCGTGGGTGTCGTCTATCGCCGCGTTGATGACACGTTCCTCGACCCTCTCGCATTTCGCAAAGACTCTTTACTTGGCGTGCCCGGACTCTTCGAGGTCTACAAAAATGGCCGCGTTGCACTCGCCAATGCACCAGGCACGGGCGTCGCTGACGACAAGGTCATCTACACGTACGTGCCGCGCATCATCGAGTACTACCTTCGTGAGAAGCCGCTCCTCCCGAACGTGCCCACCTTCGCTTGTTTCGACGACAAAGAGCGCGACCATGTACTTCAGAATCTTGACCAATTGGTCGTCAAGGCTGCAAACGAATCGGGTGGCTACGGCATGCTGATGGGTCCGCACGCAACCGACGAAGAGCGCGCGGTCTTCGCAAAGCGCATTACCGAAAATCCGCGGGACTACATCGCGCAACCACTCGTGAGTCTGTCGCGCGTACCCACACTCGTCGATGGTGAGCTCGCCGGAAGACACGTCGACCTTCGCCCCTATGTGCTCACGGGACGCGACACATACGTGCTGCCCGGCGGGCTCACGCGCGTTGCACTTCGCAAAGGATCGTACGTCGTCAACTCATCGCAGGGTGGTGGCAGCAAAGATACGTGGGTCCTTCGCAATGGGCCCTCGGGACAACCGCCATGCTGAGCCGGGTCGCGGACACGCTCTATTGGATGATGCGTTACGTCGAACGCGCAGAGAACGTCGCGCGCTTCGTCGACGTCGGCCTATCGCTCAGCGTCGATCAACACGCGGGCAACACCGACGCACTGTCGCCTTGGGAAGCCGTGATCAAGGCCAGCGGCGAAGAGGATTCCTACAAAGAACACCACGGCACAGTGTCCGCCGAACAGGTGCTCCACTTCATGTCGTTTGACAGGCACAACGAGAACTCGATTCTCACGTGTCTCTCGCACGCACGTGAGAACGCACGCAGTGTGCGCGAGGTGATCGCGAGCGAAATGTGGGAAGCCCTCAACCGCGCGTACCTCATGGTGCACCGCGCTTCGCAAGAGAACGCGCTTCGCCTAAGGCCCCACGCGTTCTTCAAGGAAGTGAAGCTCGCGACGCACCTCTTTCGCGGGCTGCACGAAGACACGATGAGCCACAACGAAGGCTGGCACTTCGCGCGCGCAGGCTCCATGGTCGAACGCGCCGATCAAGGCTCACGCATCATCGAAGGTCACTATTCGATGTTGCTCGGCGATCCTGCTCACGAACTCACGGCCGCAATGGAACCGTCGCTCGTCGGGTTGCTCAAGTCGATGAGCGCGTACGAGATGTACCGAAAAAAGTACCGCCGCATTACCGCGGAGCGCGTGCTCGAATTCTTGTTGCTCGACTGGGAGTTTCCACGCTCGGTCTACGCGTGCCTGCATCGCTGCCAGCGATCGATACACGCCATCACCGGCAGCAAAGCGGGCGTTGCCACCGATGAGGTCACCAAACGCATCGGTCGTCTCGTCGCGCGCTTTGCGTACTTCGACCCGAAGGATCTGCCGCTCGCGTCGCTCGAAGAGTTTCTCGTGGAGTTCCGCGATGAACTCGCCGAGGTCGACTGGACAATCCGCGCGCGATTCTTTGGCACATCGGAGGATGAGTCCGATGGGCCCTCGCTGTCGCAAGAGCAGGTTCAGGGGCCGCTGGGTCAGTAGTCAACACGTTGTGGGGCCTCTCGCCTCACTCTGTGGCTGATGCGGGCCTCGTCGCCGGAGCGACTGTCACGCTATTTTCCTCACGAATGCCAAAAAAACGGCATGGCATGGAAGGTGCGTTGGGCGTGGCTAGCGGTGGTGCGCGACCCCGTTACTCACCCTTCTAAAAGGACAAATGAACATGAACAAATTTTTTATGCACGTGTCAGTCGGCGCGCTCGCGCTCGCTGCGCCCCTCTTCACGGCTTCGAACGCCTTTGCCGCATTCACCTGCAGCACCAGCAAGGGGACCGTAACAATCAAGGATACCACCACCTGCCACTTCGAGACCGCAGGCGGCTGCGAGTCCAAGTGCACCCCGGTGAGCTTCACGACTACGTGCAGCGGAACTTGCGACGCCAGTGCGACCTCAACTTGCACAGGCACCTGCGAGTCCAAGTGCAAGACCGAGTGCACGAAGCAGCCCGATACGTTCACGTGCAAAGACTACTGTTCAGTCGACTGCAAAGCCGGATGCAGCTCCAGCTGCAGCGGCAATCAATGCTCAGCGCAGTGCGCTGCCAGTTGCGATACGAAGTGCACCGAAAAGTGCACCGTGCAAACGGGGGCCACCGACTGCGACACGAAGTGTAAAAACAGCTGTACCGGCTCATGCACCGTTGACGCGAACATCAAGTGCGACGTGGATTGCGCAACCGAGCTTGCCGGCGGTTGCAAGACCAAGTGCTCGCAGCCCAGTGGCGGCCTCTTCTGCGACGATCAGTACATCGACGTCAGCTCGGTCAGCGACTGTAACTTCGAGTTCAGCGTCAAGGCCAGTGGCCAGCTGACAGGCGACCTAACCGCCTCGGGCTGCTCGTCCGCTCCAGGGACCAACACGCCGTTCGGTATGCCTGCCGCCCTCGCAGTCGTTACCGGACTCGGACTCATCATCGGACGCCGTCGCGCCATGCGTAATCGTGCCTAGGATCCGTCAGATTCATACCGACTCGGGCAGTGCGCTCCCAACGCAAGCCCGAGTCGCGGATAGCCTTACCTGTTCGCGCCCGCGTCTCGCTCCACCACCACACCTGGCGCCTTGAACGACATGCTCTCGGGACGAAGCCGAACCGTCACGCGTTTGATCTTGTCGTCGTTGGCCTCTGACTTGTCGGGCGTGATCGAGAAGATCCCCATTCCACTGAGGGTGAGGCGAGCAAGCTCCTTCTGCCGATCGGCCTCGAGGTAAACAAGCGCGCCCGATTTCTTCTCGGCCTTCGCACCGGCAGCCTTCGACGCATCGAGCCACTTCGACCACGCCGCCACTTCCGACTCAGGAAGGTGAACCGTCACGTCAGAATAAGCGACCGTGTCAGGAGGCCCCTCATTGCCGAGCACGTCGACTGCCTGGACTCGCCTGACGGTAATTGCGTCAATTTTATTGACTTTCTTCGTGTCCAGATCGCCGAGCTCGAAGCGAAAGTTCGAAGGGAGAAACGTCTTTTGCGAAGAGGCTTCCGTCATTTTCACACCTGCGTCGACGGCCTTGCTCCTCACGGTTTCGGGTGAG
>CAMBEV010000227.1 GCA_945865595.1 Nannocystis exedens
GCCCTTTTCGGAAATGAGTTCGTGTTGCAGCGCAGGCTCGGGCAGGGTGGGATGGGCCAAGTCTGGCACGCCTACCACCTGGAGACGGGGGCGGACGTGGCCCTCAAATTCATGACCGAGTCGTCTTTCATTTTTTCCGATTGTCGCAAGCTATTCGAACGCGAGATGCGGGCGACGTTGGCTGCGCGCAGCCCACACGTGGTCGAGTGTATCGCTGCCATCGACGACGGCGATGTGCCGTACATGGTGCTTGAGAAACTCGACGGAGAAGACTTGAGCGCCTACGTGAGCCGCACTGGCCCGATGCCATTTTCGCTTGCTCGCGAAGTGATTCGTCAACTCTGCGACGCCGTTCGTGCAACGCACGAGGCTGGCGTCATTCACTGCGACCTCAAGTGCCAGAACGTGATCCTCTCCTTCGACAAGGCTCACACCCCAATAGTTAAGTTAATTGACTTCGGGCTCGCGCGCCGTCGGGATGAAGCTGCTCTCGACAGCGATGCACGCCCCTCCGGTACGCCTCATGCGATGAGCCCCGAGCAGATGTTGACACCCAACGACGTCGACGAAGCCGCCGACTACTGGGGCATCTGCGTTGTTGCGTATCACGCGATTACCGGGGCGCTGCCGTTCGGCGGCACGAGCATGGCGTCGATCCTTTGCGCGATCGCGACCCACGAGTTTCTCGATGTGAGCTACCTCCGCAACGGTGCACCCAAGCAAATCGACGCGTTCTTTAGCAAGGCGTTTCACCGGCAACGCGACGAGCGGTTTGAGAATCTCGACGACCTTTTCTCAACGCTTGATGCGCTCCTCAAGCAGGCGATCGCACAGAGTCCCTCCGACGCAAGTGACAAGACCTGCCACCCTGAGTACCCGAGTTTTACGCATACGCGCGTGGGCGCCCGCACGTTTCGCTTTGGGGCATCCCTGGGCGTGTGAGTGATTCTCGCCATATCGATTCACTTCGCGGTAGGCTTTTTCGATGAGCGAGTTCGCCCTCCGAACGGCCCTTCCAGCGTACTTGCGTGAACAACAAGATCGCGTTGAGAAGATCGCCGCGGGAGAGGGGCTCGATTTCTTCCCGGTCGTGTTCGAAATGTTGAACTACGACCAGATGAACGAGATCGCGGCCTACGGCGGTTTTCCCAATCGCTACCCACATTGGCGATGGGGGATGGAGTACGAAAGGCTCGCCAAGAGTTACGAATACGGCCTCTCGAAAATCTACGAGATGGTCATCAACAACAACCCCTCGTACGCCTACCTTCTCGAGGGAAATTCGCTCGTCGATCAGAAGCTTGTGATGGCGCACGTCTATGGCCACGTCGACTTCTTCAAAAACAACTTCACCTTCCGCGCGACCGATCTCGACGCCGGCAGCCGCACCGTCGACCCCTCACAACGCCGCAATCCGTACGATCCGAATCGCCGCTGGATCGACAAGATGGCGAACCACGGCACGCGCATTCGCAAACACGTTGCGCGCATGGGCATCAACAAGATCGAAGAGTTCGTCGATCATTGCCTCTCGCTTGAGAACCTGATCAACATCCACGCGCCATTTCAGGCCATTCGGAAAATCGAGGTCGAGAGCGACACGCCACAAGAGGTGCCGCGCTTACGCACCGAGCGGCCCTACATGGAGTCGTTCATCAATCCGGTTGAGTTCATGGAGCAACAAAAGGCGAAGATGACCGCCGATCGCGAGCGAGCGAAAAAATTCCCCGAGCGTCCAGAGCGCGACGTTCTCGCGTTCTTGCTCGAGCATTCCCCCCTCGAGCGCTGGGAGCACGACGTGCTCGAGGTCATCCGCGAAGAGGCTTACTACTTCGCGCCGCAGTGGCAGACGAAGATCATGAACGAGGGTTGGGCGAGCTACTGGCACTCGCGCCTCATGACGCAAAAGATTCTCGATTCGTCTGAGATCATCGAATACGCCGACAACAACGCGGGCGTCATGGCCACGAGTGGCGGGCGCTTGAACCCTTACAAACTAGGGGTCGAGCTCTATCGCAGCATCGAAGACCGTTGGAACAAGGGGCAGTTCGGCAAAGAGTGGGAAGACTGCGACGACCTCGACGCCAAGCGCACGTGGAACCTTCGCCTGGGCATGGGTCAGCAGAAGATCTTCGAAGTGCGCTCGCACTACACAGACGTCACCTTCATTGACGAATTTCTCACGGCCGATTTCTGTCGCGATCAGAAGCTCTTCAGCTTCGGCTGGTCCACCAAGAGTGAACGCTTCGAGATTGAGTCGCGCGAGTTCAAGAAGGTGAAAGAGAAGATGCTCTCGCAGCTGACCAATGGCGGCAACCCGTTCATCTACGTCGAGGAGGCCAACTTTGACAATCGCGGCGAGCTGCTTTTGCGCCACGAGCACCAAGGCCAAGACCTGCGCAGCGACTACGCGCGCGAGGTACTCAAGAGCCTCGTGCGGGTGTGGAAGCGCCCCGTCAATCTGACGACCGTGATCGACAGCAAGCCTGCGATTCTACGTTTCGACGGAAAAGAGCATGCGGTCCGCCAGATGAAGTGATGCATACGATGGCAGTGACCTTTCAACGCGACCCGAACGATTGGCTGCTCAAGTACTCGCCGCGCGAGTGGCTGAACGTGAGCCTGCAAGAGCTCGCACAAGCCGAAGCGGCGTTTGCGCAAAATCGCGCGCGCGCCGCGACGACGGCCTGCAAGCGTGCAGCGGGCATGGCACTCAACGCGGCGTTGGTGGTGGAGCCCAATGCGGCGTGGGGGCGCACTTACGTGGGTCACTTGGTTGCGCTCACCGCCGACGAAGGCGTACCAGCGCAAGTGCGCGAGGCGTGTCGCCTGGTCCTCGACGCTGATTCAGCGGTCCCGTCACTGGTGATTCTGCGCACCCGCGCGAAGGACAAAAGGGTGGCGGAGGCGGTGCGTGATATTCAAGCCCACGCCTATGCGATCATCGTTCGCCATGAATAGAACAGTCGCAGTTACAATTGCGCTGGTCGTAGCAGGGTGCGGCGCGCCGCCGTCGCCGGAGCCAGTCAGGCCTGCACCGTTGCCCTCCGCCACGGCAACGCGCAACACGCTGAGCGAGCTCTTTGCTCCTCGCGAGGGTGAAGCCGCAATCGTCCCGAAGCCGGCCGACGCGCAAGGGCCACCACGCGAAGTGGAGGCAAAGCAAGTCGAGGCCGAGAAGGCGGTTGCAGCGGAACCGTCGACACGGACCGTCGTTAGCCTCGTGCAAGGACTGGACGGCGAGGCTGAGTCGTTGGTTCGCCAAGGCGACCGCGCCTACGGTGAGACGCGGTACGCCGATGCCGAGAAGTTGTATGGCAAGGCGCGCCTGCTCGCACCAAAGCACGCGGCGGGGGCGGTGGGGCAAGCGCGCGCGCGCATCGGCAAGTTGGGGCTTGGTCTCGAGCTCGGTATCGCGAAGGGCAACCCCATCGTGAAAACGCAGATTGCCGAGTTGCGCCGTGCGGTGCGCCTCTCAGACGAATTTGCTCCCGGGCACTACGAGCTTGGGCGCGCGCTCTTGCTCGTCGATGATGCGGCGGGAGCCTTGTCTTCGCTCGAACGCGCCTCGCAGCTTCTTCCGCAACATCCGGAGGTGCAATCCACGTACGGGGTAGCGCTCATCGCGTCGGGAAAGAGCGATTTGTCGGTGGTTGCGTTCACGAAGGCTCGCGATCTTGATTCTGCTGTCGCCTCCCGGCACGGGAACCTCGCCACAGCCCTCATGATGATGGGCCGGACCAAAGAAGCCATCGTCGAGTACGAGAGCGCGGTCAGGCTCGCGGAAGGTGATGCGCGCGCCCACTCGGACTACGGCACGGCCCTGCTTGCGTCGGGCGACCTTGAACGCGCCACGAAAGAACTGCAGCGCGCGTTGGTGCTGGACCCTGGACGCGCAGCGATTCATTCCAACCTCGGGTACGCACTTGCACTTCGGTCGAAGAATGCTGAGGCAATCGTCGAATATCGCGACGCGATCAGGCTGGACGGAAAATTGATCAGTGCATGGATCAATTTGGCTACCGTGCTCGCGCGCGATCCCGCAACACGGGGCGAAGCGCGCGCCGCGCTCGAGAAGGCGAAGTCTCTCGATCCAACTGACCCGCGTGTCAAAGTAAACTTGCAGGAGCTCGATCAACTCGACGGCAAGAAATAGAGCGCAACAAGTCACATCAATTTCCTGTCCTACATCTGGTTGAAAACCGTCCGCATAAGTCCAACGGACCTTGACCCGGCTCGTCGCGTTCTCATAGGGTAGCGCTCACCGACAGTGGGGCAGCTCGTGACGTTCGCGAGCTGCAGCAAGCAGGCAAGACTCAAGTTTGTCAAATCTGCCCAAGCGCCGTCGGGTAGATAGTTCGAAGTGGAGGCATTCCGATGGCTGTTGGTAAAGTCAAATGGTTCAATGACGAAAAGGGCTGGGGGTTCATCAAGCAGGACGACGGCGCTGACGTCTTCGTTCACTACTCCCAGATCAGCGGCGATGGTCGAAGGCGCCTCTTCGAGGACGAGACCGTTGAGTTCGAGGTCAAAGAGGGCCCCAAGGGTCTTCAAGCGGTCAACGTGATTCGGCAAACTGTCGACGCGTGATTGGCAAACGAACGAGCGGCGCGGGTCGCTCGTTTTTGCATTTAACCCGGAGACCCACCCGCTGCGCGATCGACAATCCACGTCGTCGTGCCCCGCGCATTGCGTAACCCACGCAGTGGCGTTTCGCGCTCATCACCTTGCGTCGCCCACGCCCGCACAAGTGCGGCCTTCTTCTCAGCACCCGACGCGATCACAAACACGTTTGCCGCGTTGAGCAACATCGGAAACGTGAGCGTCAACCGAGCCTCACGACCCGGCGCAGGATCTACAGCAACGACGAGCGCTTCTTGCTCGGTCAACGCAGCGTCATATGGAAACAACGACGCTGTGTGACCGTCGGCACCGACGCCCAAAGTAAGAATGTCAATGAGCGGAACATCGGTCGCCGAGACCGCCAACCGCTCGCGCAGAATCGCTTCGTAACGCTGAGCCGCATCTTTGAGATCGAGCTGCTCCGCCCGCATGCGCGCGACCTGATCGGACCTCACAGGCACCTTGCTAAGCAACACATCGTCGATCATCCGGTAGTTGCTGCGTGGATCAGTCAGTGGCACCGCGCGTTCGTCGACCCAAAAAAACAAGACCCTTTGCCAGTCAACATTCTTGACTGTGGCAAGGAGCGCATACGTCTCGCGAGGCGTCGTCCCCCCACTGAGGGCGAGGCTGACGAGCGGCTGAGAGCGCTGCTTCTCCTCAATGAGCGCAGCCATTCGCTTGGCCGCAACATCCGCAATCTCTGCCGCGTTCTCACACGTAACGAGCTGCCCCCAGGGCTCTGAGGTAGTCATGCTCAGTCTCTCTTGATGGCGTGACCGCCGAATTCGTTCCGAAGCGCGGCCAGCATGCGCAGGGCAAATGAGTTGTCCATGCGCGACGAAAACCGCGCAAACAGAGCCGCGGCGATCGCAGGAACCGGAACGGCATGCACGATCGCCTCTTGCACTGTCCAACGCCCCATGCCGTTGTCGTCAACCCATGCCTTCAAGCCATCAAGTGATGGATTCTTCTCAAGGGCGCGCTCCGCGAGTTCAAGAAGCCACGACCGAACCACAGCGCCGCGATTCCACAACTTGGCAAGCTTGTGCAAGTCGAAATCAAACTCGCTTGCCTTGAGGAGTTCGAACCCCTCGGCGTACGACTGCATGAGCGCGTACTCCATGCCGTTGTGAACCATCTTGGCGAAGTGTCCAGCGCCGGCCTTGCCGAAGTAACCGTAGCCGCCTTCAGGCGCGAGCGATGCGATCGCGGGTTCGATATGATCGTAGGCGCTCTTATCGCCGCCGAGCATGAGGCAGTACCCGTTCTCAAGTCCCCACACGCCGCCGGACGTGCCTGAATCGATCCAGCGCAGTTTCTTTTCAGCGAGAGCCTCCGCCCACTTCATCGATTCGCGGAAGTTGCTGTTGCCGCCATCGATCACGATGTCGCCCGGCGAGAGAATCTTGAGCAGGGTATCCATCGTCGACGAAAAGGCGTTGCCGCCAGGCAGCATGAGCCAAAGCACACGCGTGCCGTCAAGTTTATTGACGACATCCTCGAGCGACGTTCCCCCTACGGCGCCCTCGCTGACGAGCGCTGCCACCACCGCCTGGTCGCGGTCATAGACGACGACGCTGTGCCCGTT
>CAMBEV010000228.1 GCA_945865595.1 Nannocystis exedens
GAAGCGCGCGTGCCCGACGATCTGCCCGTCGGTCGTTTCGACCTCGACCGTCCACTTGCCGGTCAGCACCTGTTTGTCAACCAAATTGACCATGCGCGATCGCAGCCGCAAAACGCCGGGGCCGACGGCTCGCGCCCAAATGTCCACCCCAGCGTGCACGAGCTCGCCATCACGTTTCCAAATGTGTCGAAATCTGCTGCCCGGACCGGCGGGCACGCCGATGTCGGTGACCGCGACAAGATTGGGCAGCGCGCTCGTGTGCACCGCGGTGACCTCCATTTGTAAGCGTCCGTCAGGCATTTCAACGGGTCCGATGGCTGCATGGGCGAGGTACATCGGTACGGGTGGAATCAGGCGCCGAGCGAGATAAGCGACACCGGGAAGCACGATGACCAGCCCGCCAAGCTGCAGCCAGACGAGCTTGCTCTTGAGCTCGCGCACCCGCAGGTGGAGCGACATGAGGCCGATCGTCGCAACAGCCGCAGACGCGACGAGCGAAGTTACATTTTCGGTTCGCGGAAAGATCGCGGGCACGAAAACGTTCAACGCACCGAACAAAATCAAGCCGTGAAAAACCGACGCGAGCCACCGGTGCCGCATCACGTACCGGTCGAACACCATGTCGAGCGTCGAGAGCACCGCTACGACGGCAAGGGCCACTACGAACCATGCGTTCGCTGACGCCAGCGTCGTGCTCTTCCAATAGAAGGGCAGCAGAAAAAAGAGCATGCCCTGATACAAATTCTTGATCGCGTACGTGATGACATAGAAGCCGACTTTCTCGCGCTTTGTGCCCGCGGCGTCGACGCCATCCGCGAAGAGACGAAAGAAGATGAGCAGCAGAATCCACACGCAAATGAGTGATGCCCCGAGCAAGCGCGCGTTCTCGAATCCTTTTGCCGCAATCGCGACGACGCCGGCTCCGAGAAGGAGGGCATAGGCCGAGTGAAACCACCAGAGCTTGCGCCCATGTCTACGCAAGAACTTCCGAACCGGCGCGAGTGGCGATTCGCGTACAGGCCTCGCGCGCGGACCTTCAACGCGGAACGTTGGCGTTGGCTCGGGTGCGGCCGGCGGCGGCGTTTCTGACGGCTCGTCCACACGTGCGAGTGTACTCGCTTCAATGCGATTCACGCTTTCTGCGCGACGAGGGTCTGAGTATGGTCTCGCCCATGCGCATTCTGCCTGGTGTTTGTTTGGTGTTGGTGGGTTGTGGCGCTGCAGTCGTGAAGCCGAAACCCACGGTGAGCGAGCCGGAGGCCGTGGTTCACGCAAGCGTGGTGAAGAATGCGCGCTTTGACTATCCCGAGGCGCGGAGCGAGCCGACGGTTGACACGCTGTTTGGCGTGCACGTCGCCGATCCCTACCGGTGGCTCGAAGACGGAAAGTCGCCCGAGGTCAAGGAGTGGACCGCGCGTCAGGACAAGCGCACGCGCGCGAAGCTCGAGACGATGCCTGAGCGTGACGCGTTCAGTAAACGCCTGACGGAGCTCTTCTACGTCGAGTCGATGGGCCTGCCCACGCGTCGCGGCAAGCGGCTCTTCTTCTCGCGGCGCGATGCGGGCAAAGAGAAGGCAATATTTTACGTCCGTGAAGGCGACAAGGACCGCGCGCTTCTCGACCCTACTCAGTGGGCAAAGGACGGTTCGATTTCGCTCGGCGCGGCCTACGTCTCAAATGACGGGTCAAAGGTCGCGTACAAGGTAAGACCGAACAACTCTGACGAAGCGATCGTCAGGGTAGTTGACGTTGCGACGGGCGAGATCTCTGAGCGCGACATCATTGAGGGTGCAAAGTACGCAGGCCTCGCGTGGACCGCGAAAGGTGATGGCTTCTATTACGTTTTCCTGCCGATGGGGCCGCCCGTAGCAGAGCGTCCCGGTTTTGCAGAATTGCGCTTTCACAAGTTGGGCGATGACCCAAAGAACGATCGTGTGGTGCGTGAGAAGACTGGCGACCCAAAGACGTTCCTCAACGTGTCCGCGTCGCACGACGGGCGGTGGCTTTTCGTGGTCATCGAACACGGGTGGAGCCGAACCGACCTTCACTACATGGACCTCAGGGCCAAGGCCCCAAAGTGGCAAACGCTGGTTGAAGGTCGCGATGCGCGATTCGAAGTCAGCGCATACAAGGACACGTTCTTCATGTGGACGGACGACGGAGCGTCCAATGGCAAAGTGCTCGCGGGCAAGCCGGGCACCAAGATCGATACGTGGAAAGCGGTCGTCGCCGAGCGCCGTGACGCAACGTTGCGTGACGCTTCCGTCGTTGGGGGCAAGCTCGCGCTCACTTATTTGAAAGATGCAGCGACGGTGCTTGAACAGGCGGACCTCGGCGGAAAGAACGTCAAGCAAGTTGCCTTACCAACAATCGGACTCGCGAGTTGGGCAGGCAAAGAAGACGACGACATAAGTTACATTTCATTCGCCTCATTTACCCACCCGACCGAAATTTTCGAGCTATCGGCGCGCAGCGCGGCAACCACGTCGTTCTACCGCACGAAAATTCCGGTCAGCCCGGGTGACTTCGAGGTCGAACAAACGTTCGCAAAGTCGAAAGACGGCACGAAGGTTCCTCTGTTTGTGGTGCACAAAAAAGGCCTCCCAAAAGACGGTCGCGCACCGACGATTCTCTACGGGTATGGCGGCTTCCAGGTGGCGCAGACGCCGACGTTCATGTCGTCAATCTTCCCGTGGCTTGAGCGAGGAGGGGTCTACGCGCTTGCCATCCTTCGTGGCGGCGGCGAGTACGGCGAGGCGTGGCATCGCGACGGCATGCTCCACAAGAAGCAGAACGTCTTCGACGATTTCATCGCGGCTGCAGAGCGCCTCGTCGCCGAAAAGTACACATCGCCCAACGCACTAGTGGTGCGCGGAGGCTCCAACGGCGGCCTTCTCGTGGGCGCGGCGGTCACGCAACGGCCCGACCTGTTCGCTGCGGGGCTCTGCGGCGTGCCACTGCTCGACATGGTTCGCTACCACCAGTTCGGTTCGGGTCGCACCTGGATCGAAGAGTATGGCTCGTCAGAGAAGGCAGACGACTTCGCCGCGCTCTTGGCGTATTCGCCTTACCATCATGTAACCGACAAGGTTGCATATCCGTCGATGTTGATTCTCAGCGCAGACAGTGACGACCGTGTCGACCCGATGCACGCACGCAAGTTCACTGCTCTCTTGCAGGCTCGCTCAGCGGGCGGCGAAGTGCTCCTTCGCATCGAGCGCAACTCGGGCCACGGTGGTGCTGACATGGTGAAGGCAAACGTCGCCAAGCTTGCCGATGAGTACGCGTTCGCTGTGCGGGCCACGCAGGCGCGCGAAGGCGGATCCTCGGGCCGGGGTGACGGCCGGGCTGACCATGTCGATTGACGAAGCGAAACTAGTTCGGTTCGGAGTCGCGATGGATCCGACGCTGCTCGTCGAGCTTGATGCCGTCGTGAAGGCGAGGGGAAGCACGCGCTCTGAAGTTTTGCGCGACCTTGTGCGTGCTGAGGTTGCAAAGAAGCGCCTTGCTTGCGGAGTGGAGGCCATCGCCGCGCTCACACTCGTTTATGATCATCACGTGCGCGATTTAGCCGAGCGCCTCACCGAAATTCAGCACGACATGGGCGACCGTGTTCGCTCGACGATGCATGTGCATCTCACTCATCACCTCTGCCTCGAAGTGATCGTGGTGAGCGGCAACTCCGACGAGCTTGAAGCGTTCGCAGAGCGCATCCTCGCGACCAAAGGCGTGCTTCAAGGCGGTATCGAGATCTTTGCCCTTGGGGCCCCGTGACGGCAGCCCGCGCAATTGTCTAACGGGCCCTTAGCGGCGCGGCCTACCTGCGTCTGCGTGGGCGAAACGAGACCACCCCGGCGTGCGGCGCAGGTGTGGGGTCGAGTGGTGGCAGCGCTGCCACAAGGCGTTCAATACGAGGTCGTGCTTCGGCGAGGGAGCGCTCGGCGCGCAGCTCGTCAAAAGCGCCTTCGTACACCAGGACGAGGATATAAATCCCCGCGAACGAGTGGGCCACCAAGCTCGAGTCGTCGGCCTGACTTTGGTAACGAAGTTGACGACCGCGGTGAAGGTTGGGCAGGTTCGGCAGCGAACGCACTTCGGACAGCGCTTGCATCGAGAGCGCAGGAAGGCCGTCGCCATCCGACTCGGCGGGCAAGTAGCCGCTGTCATTGTGGGGCGGGCCATCGTGCGCCCGAAGCGTTTCGCGTGATGCTGCGCCCCACACCACCGGCGAGGTTGCGTCGATGACCAGGGCATCGAGGGCGCGCGCGCGCTGGGCGAGGACGCGAAGCTCCTCATGGAGCGATCGCGCGGCAGGCGGCCTCGGAACGCGCTCGGAGGTCGGCTCGGCCGTCAACTCTGTGAACGAACCCGCCAGCATGCCGAGGCGGCGACCACGTGCCTCTGCGCCCTCGATCGGTCCATCAAACTTGCACACAAGCGTTCTCCCTTCGCCCAGGTCTGCGCGAAGCTCGTTCTCTTGCGGCGGTCGGGGGGCGTCGGGGTCGCTTTCAATGGTGACGTGGTCAGCGCCGATCTCACGCTGCACCAATGCGAGAAATCGCGCCTGCAGGTCCGAAACGCGGTCACTCATGACACTGGAAAACTACCCGTGTTTGCCTAGTTCCACAACGGTCCTTGCGGCCCGGTGCTGCAGCGAGGGCTTGCAAGTCATCGCGGGTAGAAGCACCCTACGCATCGCCGATGCACCTGCTCACGAGCGCCATTCAGCCGTACGCCTGGGGTTCGCGATCGGCGATCGCGGCGCTACAAGGGCGCCCTTTTCCCACCGCGACGCCAGAGGCGGAGTTGTGGCTCGGCGCTCATCCCGCGTCGCCGTCGCGCATTGGCAATGGGGTAGGGCTCGACGCGGCGCTCGCCGAACATCCCGAATGGCTCGGCGCGTACACAGAGGAACGGTTCAGCAAGTTGCCGTTTCTGCTCAAGGTCCTTGCGGCTGACACCGCGTTGTCGATTCAGGCGCACCCTTCGCTCTCCCAGGCGCGCGAAGGATTCTTGCGCGAAAACGCGGCAGGCATTCCGCTAACTGCCGCTTTTCGTAACTACAAAGATGACAATCACAAGCCCGAACTCCTCTGTGCTCTTTCGTCGTTCGAGGCGCTGAGCGGTTTTCGTCACCCAATCGCGCTCGCCGCGATTTTCGATCTACTGGGGGCCGAGCCCTTTTTGTCGTGGGCGAAATACCTGCGGCAGGCCGCACCTGAGGAGGCGCTGCGGTTTCTTTTCGGCACGAGCATGGGGCTCGACGCTGAACCACGGGCAAAGGCCATCGACGCTCTCGTGAACGGTGCATGGAGGCTGCGATCGCACTCGGCGGAGTTCGTCAAGGTGGCTGACTGGATCGTCAACCTTGCGGACATTTACCCGGGCGATGCTGGTGTCCTCTCGGTCCTATTTTTGAACTACATCGCGCTCGAGCCCGGGGAGGCGATGTACCTGCCTGCCCGACGTCTTCATGCGTACCTGAAGGGCACCGGCATTGAGGTGATGGCCAATTCAGACAACGTGCTGCGTGGCGGACTGACGCCCAAGCATGTCGATGTGCCCGAGCTCTTGCGCGTGCTGCAATTTGTGCCTGACGAGGTTGCAGTTATGCGTCCTGCGATGGGGCTCGAGACGACGTTCACAACCGAGGCGGCCGAGTTTGAGCTGTCGCGCATTGCGGTCGATGGCGCGTGGGGCGCAAGGGCGCTTGGACCCGAGATTCTCTTGGCCGTATCCGGATCGCTCACGGCCGCGTCGGGAGAAACGCTTGCATCTGGCTACGGTGCATTCGTGCCTGCGGGTGAGTCATTTGAGCTTGTCGGCAAGGGTGTCGTCTTTCGCGCCAAGGTGCCTGGTGCCTACTGCGGCCCTGCCTAAATTGCTGACCACTGTGCTCATTGTCTTCGCGAGGGCTGAAAACGTGGCGGGCAGGCGCCCTCTCCCCATGGGAGAGGATCGAGGTGAGGGGCATCCTCGAAACGCTGATTCTCAGCAATTGCGTTCGTGCACCTCACGTACGAGTAGCAGTTTGCGCTTGATCGGAGGGGTGTCTTTGCCTGTGATTTGATCGCTTTTTTATGAATTTCCGCGGCTTTTTCTCGTCCTGCCGGAATGCGAACAGATCACATCGAGTGGGCGGCGAGCGAGTTCGGGACGGCCAAGCTTGGGGACGCGCGGCGTACTGCGCGGTTGGTTGCACTGGCGG
>CAMBEV010000229.1 GCA_945865595.1 Nannocystis exedens
GCGCCGTCGAGCGCGGGGCGCAGTGACTCGGGGTCGTTAAGATCGCCACGCACGACTTCGATGCCCATAGCGGTCAGTGCTCGGGCTCTCGGAGCGTCGGGGTTGCGGGAAATCGCGCGAGGCTGCCAAGGCGTCCCGGCCATCTGCCGAAGAAGGGCGCTGCCCTGTCGTCCCGTTGCCCCTGTGACCACAATGATTGGCTTTGCCATCGCACATGCTCCTGTTCCTGTTGAGCCCATGGTGTGGCCCACGAGACGAACTTGCGCAATGACTATTTTTATGTTTTGGTCATTCTATGGAGGTTGCGAAGAAAGAGCTCATTCTCGACGTCGCGGCCAAGACGTTCGCAGAGCGCGGGCTCAAGAAGGCGTCGATCGATCTCATCGCGCAGCGCGCCGGCGTCGCCAAGGGGACGATCTACCTCGCGTGCGAGAGCAAGGAAGACCTCTTCTACCAGGCGCTTCACAGGGAGCTTCACGCGTGGATTGGGGCCGTCGCGGGCACCATCGACTTGAGGCAGCCCGCCGACGAACTCCTCCCGCGCGCGTACGATGCCGCAAACGGGTACCTCGCGTCGCACCCGCTCGTGCGCGACCTCTTGCTCGGCGTATGCGAGATCCACATGCCGGAATGGGCCACTCAGTTCGAGGCCCTTCGCGTCCTTGGAAGGGCGCCCATCGTCGAGATATTGCGCCTCGGCGTGCAGCAAGGCGTTTTTCGGCGCGAGCTTGACGTTGAGGAGACGGCAAAGATTCTGCAGGACATCCACTTGGCGGCGGTGACCGCCGAGGAGAACGGGTCAGATCACGCCTCGCGGAAGCGGCGCCAGCGCGCGAGCCATGCACTGGTCCTAGGCGGGGTTCTTGCGAAACGCCGGGGCTGAATCGGAGGCGCTGATGACACACAAATGTGCTACACTGCCAGTATGCGACCCGGCCGAACAAAGACGACGAGCTTCTCCCTCGACGACACAACGCTCGCGAACCTGAAGGCGCTCGCCAAGCGGCGACACCGCGGGAATGTGTCCGCGCTGCTCGCGGAGGTCGCCTCCCGCGAGGCGAAGTTCGCGGCCGCCGAGGCGTTCTTTGAGAAGTATGGCGTTGCGCCTCTGACGGATGCTGCGATCGAGCGCATCGAGGCGGAATGGCGCGGGGAGACGCCGGCCAGAAGCAAACGGCGCGCGGCGTGACGTTCACGTTCGACACGGGGATGCTCATCGCCCTCGAGCGGCGCAAACGACGCGCAACAGAGGCGTTTCGAAACATCATTCGCCGCGGGTTTCTGCCGGTTGTTCCGGCCGTGGTCTATGTGGAATGGTGGCGTGGTCGAAGCGACATTCGAGAAGAGATTCTCGCAGCCCTGATCCTCGAAGACATGGCGCCAGCGTTGTGTCGCGCAGCCGGAGAGGCGCTCGGCGCGGTCAGAGGGTCAACACTCGCCGACGCTGTCGTCATGGCAAGCGCGGCTCTGCGTGGCGGGGGCGTCGTTTACACAGCCGATGTGGAAGACCTTAGCCGGCTGCAAGGGTATTTCCCGACCGTGCACGTCCTGCACGTGTGACGGCGGACGAGCCGCGTTACTCCTCGGTCGTTGCCTCTGCGCCGTCGTCGGTCTTCGCGGACTTCTCTGACTTCTCTGGCTTCTCCGTCTTCGCGTCTTTCGCGAGCACCTTGTCGGGGTCGCCGAGGAACTCGAAGTGCATCGTGTCTTCCATCGGGTCGTGGCCGAGCCAGTAGAACCCGTGGTTTTCAAAGGTGTCGACCCAGGTCGGAGGGAGCGCGGTGCGGTTGAAGACGGAGCCCTTGCGGCGGCAGAGAGGGTGCTTGCTCCAGTTGCCCACGCATCCACAGCAGGTGTTGCGATCGGAGTCGATGTCGATCGCAAGCCCGTAGACGTGATTCGAGACTTCGCCCCCGTGATACGTGTTGTGGAATCGAAGGCCGCCAATACCGCCTATTTTATAGTCTTTGGCTTTACCGCTTTCACGAAGTGCCTTTTCGACGCACTTGAGCGCAGGGATCGCCTTTTCGTGCAGGACGATCGAATGCCCGAAGAACGTGGTCTTTCGCGCGTAGTGGCCCGGCGCGTGCGCGTTCATCGCGGGCTTGCCGAAGCCACGGAAGTAGCCGTACTGCTCGGTGCGGTAAGTGACGGCACGCTGAAACGTTGCGCGACCTTTGACGATCTCGTCCGCACTGCCGCGCTTGAACCAGCTGCTGCGAATCAAGAATTCCTGCGGCCTTTGCGTGAGGCACGACAGCTTGTCGAGGTCGAACTCGAGCTCGCGCGTTTCACGGGCCGGCGAGACGTGGTTGAACTTCGGCGACCTGCGCGCGGCCTTTGGCCCGGCAAGCGCAGGGGTCGCAAGACCCATCGAAAAGGCAAAAACGCTGAGCAATGAGAAGGTCAGAGGCCTCACAGGGCAGCGACTGTACCATCCCGGCCACGATGCGCTACCCAGGTGCTGTTCTTCCTATTTGTGCCTCAGTCAGTGTCATTTTGACCTCATGCGCGCCACCGCGCTACGCCGAGGGGCAATCATGGGTCACCGCCGGGCCGATGGTCGGCCACACGACGGCGACAAGCGCGATCGTGTGGGCACGCGCATCAGGTGAGGGCGACGTCTCGGTGCGCTATGCGACCGACGCATCGATGAAGGATGCGAGGGAGAGCGACACGGTCAGCGCCAAGATGGCAAGCGACTTAACTGTTCACATGGCGATCCCCGATTTGAAACCGGACACGCGCTACTTTTACGAGCTCGTGTCGCGAGGCTCGGCCTCCGCGAGGCACACGTTCAAGACGGCGCCATCCGGTGGCGCGAAGTTTCGCGTCGCGTTCGGGTCCTGCGCGGGACAGCCCGGCCAGACCGTGTTTCGCGCCATGCGAGAGGCCAAACCAGACCTGTTGCTGATGCTCGGCGACAACGTCTACGCCAACGCAAGCGAGCTCCCCGCCTTGCGCGCGTACTACCGCAACAGCCGCGCCGAGCCCGACTTCGGCGCGGTCATCGCGGAGACACCCACCTGGGCCATTTGGGATGACCACGACTTTTTAGGAAACGATCTTGACGGTACAGCGCCTGGCAAAGAGAACGCCCTCAAGGCGTTTCGCGAGTATTGGGCGAACGGGAACGTTCCGGACACGAGCCAGCGCGGCATCTGGCATCGCTTCACGTGGGGCAATGTCGAGTTCTTCATGCTCGACGATCGCTTCCATCGCAACGTCGTCAAAGGCTCGATGCTTGGGCCTACCCAGCGGCGGTGGCTCTTCGACAACCTGAAGCAATCGAACGCCATGTTCAAAGTGATCGCGTCCGGTAGCGTTTGGAACACCCAGAAGCCGCACGACTCGTGGAACGAATTTCCAGAGGAGCGACGCGCACTCTTCGAGCACATCGCGGCCCACAAAATCGCGGGCGTCGTGCTCATGGCGGGCGACATTCACCGCGGCGAAGTGTGGCGCATGAAGACCGAGCTCCCCTACCCGCTCTACGAGTTGGTCTCTTCGCCCTTGGCCATGCGCGTATCGGACTGCACGGGCGAGCACCCAGAGCGACTCGGCTGCTACTCAGGCAACATGTTCTCGACGCTCGACGTCGACACCGTGAGCACGCCTGCCGCGTTGCACGTCGCGCTGCACGATGAGGGCGGCAAGGTAGTCTTCGCCCACGATATTTCAGTAGACGAGATCGGCGGGCCGACAAAGGCAGAGCCGCTGCGGCCGACCGTCAATCCGGGTGACAATTACGAAGATTGACTATTCGGCGAGACGCTCACCGCGGCGGAGGCGCTGGCGGCTCAATGGTCGGCGCGGGTGGCGGCGTCGGAATGGGATTCGTTTCGGAGATCAGATTCGCCGTCCACTGTGCGATGTGGTTCGACGAGGCGAGATCTTGGAAGGGCAGGAAGAACGGTCTGAAGCTGCCATCCACCCCTGCGAGCACCTTGGCGGGGTCCACCGCGAACATCCACAGCTGCTGCTTGCCACCAAAGTTGGAAAGTCCCTCGCGCCTCCTTGACGAGATGGTGACCCAAAACAACTTGCCGCCGTTGTGGTTGGTGACGAAGGGCGCCGAGCGCGCGAAGGTGTCATATAGTGAGGTTGTTTGACCATCCATGGCGGCGGGCAACCCAGCGTTGACGAGCTTCACTGGCGTCGCGCCTGGCGTCGGCTTTGCGGCCCATGTGCTCGCCGTCGGGTCGTCTTCGCCGTCGCACTCGTAATGGTTGTTGTCCGACCCTGGACACGTGGACTCACTGAAGAGCAGCACGTTCGACTCCGGTGAGAAGTCCGGATTGTAGCGGTTCTTGCCGGTCTGTTGAGGCACGACGATCTGCGGCGCACCCCAAGTCGCCGCACTCTTGGTGACCATCGAGATGCCGCATTTCTTCGGGCGCTGCGATGTTCCGTGAATGCCAACCTGAGAGAACGCGATCGTATTTCCATCGGGCGACCACGCGACGTGGCTGGGTTCAACGCTGAGCTGCACCGTTTCAGACGCTATCCGGTCGCCCGTCGCGCCATTGTACATCCAAAGCTTGTTGCGGTCAGAGACGACGTCGGTGTCTCCGTAAACGCCGACAAATCGATCCCCCGTTGGATTGAATGCGGCAAACTGCAGGCGGTTGACGATGTCTTCCTTCTTGGCGAAGAACGCGGGATCGGTCTTGGGCTTACTGAGATCGGGAACAAGCACTTGCCGCCCGAGATTCTGCCCGCCAGTCGACCCCACCATCCGCTTGCCGTCACGCGAGAGCGCGTGACAACCGATGCAGTCGGCGATGCCATCTTGGCCCTTCGCGAGAAAAACCTCGGGCGCCTTGCTTGACCCGAACTCGGTGCGCATGATGCGGCCATCGTTGTTCTCGACGCGCCAATAATAAAGGGCGCCGCGCACATCGGACTCGGCAAATTGTACCTCGATCGAGTCACTTTCGAAGCGCTGGGTATCGATCGTCTTCGTGGCCGCGACCTTGATCGTCACCGACCCTCGGCCTCGGTTGGATTGGGCGAGGTAGTCGAACGCTGTCTGATCGAGCGACGCCACGCACCCCGCGTCGATTTTCCCCACACACTGCAAGTGCTGTTTCATCGTGAGGGTCGCGCTCTGGTAGGTGACTTCAAACAAGTCGTTGGTGTCGCCTGGCTTGAAGTGCACCTCGAATCGACCCAGGTTGGGCGGAAGCATCACGCCACTGCTCGGGTAGACGACGGCGGGCTTTCGGGTGGACGTCGTCGCTAACGGACGCGCAAAGATGGTAGCGGGGTTCGTCGGGACGCCGGCACCGGGCGCCAACGTCGCCGTCAGCTTCACAACGAGCATCGCGTCGGCCTCGAGGATCGCCCCGTTGCCGCTCGAGATGCGAGCACGCACGGTGCCCTCGCCTCCACGCAGCGACGCATTGGGCGCAAACACGGGACCGTTGTTGGCGAACGTCCCCAAGGTAGGATTCGCGGCAAGGTAAAACACGCTCTGCGCAGTGACGTCTGTTTCGGTCGCGCTCCCACCCGCCTTGGCCATGGCCTTGAAGGTCACCGTGGGCTGAGTAGTTAAGCTGCTTGACAGATCGAGGCTCACGCTCGGTGGATCGAGTCGGTAGCCCGCAAGCGAAACGGCCGTTCCACCCCCGTCGCCACCGCTTCCGTCCGAGCCTCCCAAGGAGGCATCGCTTCTCGCCACGGACGAGGCATCGCCGCCGCCACCGCCCGAATCAGCGTCAAAACCGCTGCCGCCTTCGGTCTCGCTGCAGGCGACCGCCAGGGCCGCCGCCGCTCCCAGTGCCAAGCCCAATACGATGAATGCACGCATACCTCCGGGTCCAACGGCCACAATGAGGCGCGCCTTTAGTCTCGCAGTGGTCTCCCGCGATCTCCCCCACAGTTGACAACCGACCGTTATGGCTGGAAAGGTCGACGCCATGCGAGCCCGAAGTGCTCTTGTCCTTTGCGCCGCCGGGGTCCTTGCCACCGGATGCGGCAAATCGGCTCCAGGCGCTACAGACGGAAGCGCCGACGCAGCGAATCAGGAGGTCAATGCGCCACTCCCCTCGCCCACACCTGGCACGCCCAGTCGCGTCGCGCCTTTGATCGCGCGTCTCGATATCTTCGAAAAGGCCGATTCGAGCTCAAAGAACATTGGCTATTTGCGATTGGGTCAGTCG
>CAMBEV010000230.1 GCA_945865595.1 Nannocystis exedens
CGACCCGCTTGAAGACGTCCGCAAGGGCCTAGGCCTGCTCTTTCGTGCAGCCCAAGGCGCCGTCGCCTCACTTCCAACTGAGCGGCTCGAAAAAGTGATCAGCACCGGTGCCGAAGAGGTCAAGCGTGCCTTCGTCAACGTCAGCCAAGCGATTGAGCGCGAAGTGCGTGGCGACAAGTCTCCCTCAGCAGCGCCCCCTGCAGCCGCCGATAAAAGCGCAAGCACCGAAGCGCCTGGCGAGCCGCCGGTGCGCATCGCGCCTGACGATCAGCCTCCGCAGCAGTAACGCGCCACCGTCGCTACCGTTTCTCAGCCACGAAGTGAAGCCACGCATCGTTGGACTGCACCGTCGCGTCGTCTCCGCTTTCGCCGATGATGCGCAGAACGGCGAAGCCTGCCTTCTCGAGCGCGCGCACTTGGGCCGCGGGTGAAATGTAACACGTTAAGAGCGCATAATCGTGCGCGCCATCGTTCACGAAGGCGATGTCGGGTTCCACTCGTTCAAACCCGCGTAGGCGCCTGAAGTTTCGGTACGCGATGATCGAATAACGCACGGCCCGTGCCAGGCGAACAGCGGTGCGAAATGGGTTCGGCGAGAGCTTCGGTAGGTTCAGTTCGAACCGGCCCTCGACGCTGCTTCGTGCCCTCAAGTTATGAGTTGAGAAGACGAACCGACCACCCTGTCGAAGGACCCGTGCGATTTCGTCGAGTGCGCGGGGGCGATCACCGGGGTCGATGTAATCAATACCGTTGAAACTAAAGAGCACGAATGAGAATTCGCCGTCCGAAAATGGAAGCGCGAGTGCGTCCCCTAAGCGAATGTCGGCGTGAGGGAACCGCTCGCGAGCCGCTTCAACCATCGGAGGGGAGAGATCGATCGCAACGTACCGCGACGCTCCCGGCTCTATGAATGGAATCGTTCGGCCCGCTCCAACGCCAATGTCGAGGATCAGCCCGTCGGCCATGTGCGTCGCGCACTCTGCAAAGGCGCGCACCTCGGCCGGCAAAATGTAACCGCGACCTTCATAGTTGGAGACAATACTTGGATGGGTCCATCCATCGGACGCGTGCGTGGGGGTCGTATCGCGCTTGCTCATCCCTCGGTTCCCTGACCGTATCGATTGTCGCCAGAGTCTCACCCCATGTCACATAAACAAGTTGTAAGGTTGGTTCAGGTCGTTGCCTGTTAGGCACCAGTTACCCAAAAAGCAGCGTTACTATCGCGCGTATGTTCGATCTACCGGCGCCGCTCGCTCTTCCCGAAAACGAACCGATTCTGTCCTACGCGCCAGGCACCCCGGAGCGTCGTGAGCTCGAGCGGACGCTCGTCGAGCTCAGCGGCACCACACATGACCTTCCCCACGTCATCGGCGGGCGAACGTTTATGTCGACCGAGACGTTCGAAGTGCGGGCCCCGCATGCACACCGGCTGCGCCTCGGCATCGGATCGCACGGCCGCGAAGGTGTCACGACGCAGGCGATCGAAGCGTCGCTCGCTGCGGCGCACGAGTGGGCGCATACGCCGTTCGAATCGCGCGCGCGCATCTTCATGCGTGCAGCAGATCTCCTCGCTGGACCGTGGAGGCAAAAACTCAACGCGGCAACGATGCTCGGCCAAAGCAAGACCGCTCACCAAGCCGAGATCGATAGCGCATGTGAGTTGATCGATTTCCTGCGCTTCAACGTCACCTTTGCATCGCGACTCGCAGAGCAGCCACTGTCGTCACCTGGCGTACGCAACGTGCTCGAATTGCGACCACTTGAAGGCTTCGTGCTCGCGATCACGCCCTTTAACTTCACGGCCATCGCAGGCAACTTGCCGGGAGCGCCGGCGCTCCTCGGAAACGTCGTCGTGTGGAAGCCATCGGAAAGCCAGGCGCTCGCAGCACAGCTCACGATGCAGCTTTTCGAAGCGGCAGGAATGCCTCCGGGTGTGATCAATTTGGTGCATGGCGAAGGCGCGAGTGTTGCTGCCACGGCGCTCGCACACCCCGCGCTTGCCGGCGTGCACTTCACTGGTTCGACCGAGATCTTCCAATCGCTGTGGCAAACGATCGGCACGAACATTCGTAACTATCGAAGTTACCCAAGACTCGTCGGCGAGACGGGCGGCAAAGATTTCGTTCTCGCGCATCCTTCGGCCGATGTTCGCAGCGTGGTTGTCGCGCTTGTGCGCGGCGCGTACGAATATCAGGGGCAGAAGTGTTCGGCGGCCTCGCGCGCGTACATCCCCAAATCGTTGTGGCCGAGGGTCAAAGAGCAGCTTCTCGCTGAGATTGCCGCGCTCAAAGTTGGCGACGTCGCTGACTTCCGCAACTTTATGGGCGCGGTAATTAACGAGCGTTCGTTCAAGAAACTTGAGAGCCGCATCGTCGCTGCCCGTTCAGACGCGCGCTGCAACGTTCTTGCCGGCAGCACAAATGGTCAAGAAGGTTGGTTTGTGCATCCTGCACTCATTGAAGTGGCCGATGCAAAACACCCGCTCATGACCGAAGAGCTCTTCGGTCCCGTGCTCTCGCTATTTGTATACGACGATGCGCACTTTGAAGACGTGCTCACAAGCGTCGATACGGCGACTGCCTACGCGCTAACCGGCGCGATCTTCGCAGAAGACAGACGAGCGCTCGCACATGCAGCGACGCGGCTACGCCAGAGCGCGGGCAACCTTTATCTCAACGATAAGCCCACCGGCGCGACGGTTGGGCAGCAACCCTTCGGTGGCGCGCGGGCATCGGGAACGAACGACAAGGCAGGCAGCAGCTACAATTTGCTTCGGTGGGTATCGCCGAGGACGATCAAAGAAGTGTTCGTCCCGCCGCGCAGCGTTGCTTATCCGTTTATGGGGTAGTCGGCTTCCGCGCTGACACGATTGACATGTACACGTGAATCGTGTACATTCGATTGATGTATGATTCGCTCGTTCGCTGATTCCACGACTGAAGACGTCTACAACGGAGCGAATTCCCGAGCTGCACGTCGCATTCCACAAGAGTTATGGCCACGAATTCGACGAGTACTCGACCAACTTCATGTCGCAACCGACGTCATTCACCTGGCCGAGCCACCGTCAAACCGGTTGGAAAAACTCCGAGGCAATCAAGCGGGGCGTTACAGCGTGAGGGTCAATCAACAATATCGCGTCACGTTTCGATTCGCACAAAGCGATGCATGGGAGGTTTGCTGTGAAGACTACCACTAAGGAAAACTACGGACTGCCGACCCTCCGTGCGCCGACTCATCCAGGAGAGATGCTCAACGAAGAGTTTTTGAAGCCGCTTCATATGACTCAGGCGGAATTAGCGCGCCGCATGGGAGTATCCACGAATCGTCTCAACGAGTTAATTCGCGGCAAGCGCGGCATCACGGCCGATACAGCCTTGCGACTCTCGGAAACTCTTCAAACGCGTCCCCAGTTCTGGATGAACCTTCAGGCCAACTGGGATCTCTGGCACGCCATGCGGGACCGCCGCCGCGCAGCCTGATTTGGCAACGCCCCTACGCGATTACGACCACCGCAGCTCCCACAGGCAGCGCGCGTCGCCGCGACCACGGCACTGCACGTGCTTGCACGTCACGCTCTCCATTCCCATCGTCATCGCGAGTTCGCGTGCCCATCCGGTCACCGAACAGCAAAATAGCCACTGTGGGTTACGAATTCCGACCAGATCCGCCTCTGCACCCTGCTCGGTGAACGACAGGACGCGCATCTCACCCTCGTCGTTAAACTGACTCCATAGTCCCATCACGCGGCGCATCAGAAACTCCGGGCGAAGCAAGTAAACCGAGATGCGCACGATCGCGGGCTTCATGTTCACGCGTGCGCCAGCAACCCCCACTTGCTCAGCGATGCGACCATCGTTGCGCCCGAGGAGACTCTCGGCCGCTTCTAGGAATTCGACAAACTCGGCAAGTGGATGCCAGTTGATCGCGATGCCCGAAGCGACACGCTCGCGCACCGGGTCGCTGCATTGCGCGAGAACATCCCTAAGCGCTTGATCGCCGTAGGTATCTTGAACCCATCGCGCGGCGTTAAGAAGCCCTTGCGCCTTAACGTTCATGCGCGCCGTGCCTTACGTCTGTTCCGCCGACCATGAAGATCACCATCTCGGCAAGGTTGGTTGCGTGATCCCCAACGCGCTCGAGGTACTTCGCGATCGATTGGACACGCGTGGCACGGTAAATGTTGCGCGGGTCCTCCATCATGTACGTCAGCAGCACACGAAACGTATCGGCGTAGAAGGCGTCGAGTTCGCCATCGCGCTCAATCACGCTCTCGGCGCCAGAAGCATCACGCGCGACAAACGCATCGAGCGCACTTCGTAACATCGCCAGCGCAGTTTCAGCCATGCGAGGCAGATCAGTGTAGGACTTCAGCGGCGGCTCTTGGTTGAGTTCGAGAACACGTTCGCCAATATTTACGGCGAGATCTCCAATTCGTTCAAGGTCGGTTACAATCTTGAGCGCGATCGTGATGAAGCGCAGGTCTGAAGCCACCGGGTGCCGCCGCGCCAAGATGCGCATGCAAGCATCGTCCACCTCGATCTCGATGCGGTCGATTTCGCTATCGTCGGAGATGACTTCTGTCGCAAGCACGCTGTCCCTCTCGACCAGCGCGCGCATGCTGTTCGCGATCATCTCTTCGACCTTCGCACCCATGAGCAGCAGCAAGTCGCGAAGTTTGCGCAGCTCAGCTTCGTACTGTTGGTCGGAATGCAGCCTGGCGGTCACTGGGAGGAGGCTATCAAGCTTCACGCCAACGTCACAAGGCGGTCAGCCGAAGCGCCCTGTGAGGTAGTCCTCCGTGCGCGCGTCGCGAGGCTTCGTGAAGAGCGTGTCAGTATCGCTGTACTCCACCAGCGCGCCGAGCAAGAAGAACGCCGCGAAATCGCTGACCCGCGCGGCTTGGTGCACGCTGTGTGTCACGACGAGCACCGCGCACGTTTCGCTAAGGTCGCGCAGCAGATCCTCAATCTTTGCGGTCGCGACTGGGTCAAGAAATGCGCATGGTTCGTCCATCAAGACGACGTCGGGCTCGAGAGCGAGCATCCGCGCAATGCATACGCGTTGCTGGTCTCCGACGGGAAGCGAGAGCGCAGGCTGGTCGAGGTTGTCTTTCGTTTCGTTCCACAAAAGGACGCGCGTTAGACAGTGCTCAACGACTTCATCGGCGTCAGTTGGGCGAATGCCGTTCAAACGTAACCCGGAAAGCACATTTTCACGCACAGTCATCGTCGGAAAGACGTTCGGCCGCTTTGCGATGAGGCCCACGCGCCGACGGAGCGACACCGGGTCGACGGAACGATCGTAAATATTGTTTCCGTTGAGCAGAACCTCACCGCCTACCGCTGCGCCTTCACTGAGCTCGTGCGTGCGGTTGAGGCAGCGCACGAACGTCGACTTGCCGCACTCTGACGGACCGATGATGGCGGTGACGCGCTTGTCGACCAGCGAGAAGTTGACGTTGCGCAGCGCCTCTTTGCTCCCGTAGGACGCGTGCAGGCCACGCGCGAGCATCTTGGGTGCGATCCTGGGTTCGAGGCTATCGCTCATCGGAGCAACCTGAGCGAAGGGAGCACCGAGCGCAATGTTCCGTAGGTCACGACCGCAAACCCGCTCCAAACGAGCGACTGCAAAGAAGTGACGGCGGCGTCCTCCCCCGGGAACCAAGCCGGTCCATGAAACATGACAAGCGCGAGTACAATTGCAACGCCACGCGCAATATTGGGCCAGGCACATGGCAACACAGCGCTCAGTGAAGCACGCCAGTGCGGAACGCCGAGGGAAAGCGCAGCGTCGCTCACCCCTCGTGGAACGCGGCGCACCAGAGTCTCGGTCAACATGACCACGAGTGGAAATACGATCATGACCTGCAAAAGTGTGTGGTCACTGCCGAGCGGGCTACGAAAGAGCATGAACGGAGGCGCCCCGGCGATGAGACACACCAAAACACGCAGCCATCGCTCCGCCGGGCTGCGCTCTGGCATTCGCGCCAGGTGCATACCGATCGCGAGACCGAGCGCAACCGCCGCAGCACTCCACAAGCACTCTTCGAAGGCACTCCGTAATGTCGGCAGAGCAATGCTCTCCGCTATAGTCGTGAGTTGAAGGGCCGCGCGCGCGCGGGCCCAATTGTAACAGATAAGGATACCCATTG
>CAMBEV010000231.1 GCA_945865595.1 Nannocystis exedens
CGGCGTTCCCGTACGTCGCCTCTTCACACAAGCGGGCAAAGATCCACTCGACGCCGTCGTCTACGAGCGCCGCAACAGCGCGATCACGAACCCCGACGGCAGCATCGTCTTCAAAATGGACGGCGCCGAAATTCCCGCAAGCTGGAGCCAACTCGCCACCGACATCGTCATCTCGAAGTACTTCCGCAAGGCCGGACTGCACGGCAACAAGGACGAAGGCGAGGTCAGCGTCCGCCAAGTCGTTCACCGTCTTGCCAATACCGCCCGTAAAGCGGGCGAATCGTTCGGTGGTTACTTCGCCACGAAGGCCGACGCCGACGCATTCGAAGCCGAGCTCTCGTACCTCCTCATCAACCAGTACGGCGCATTCAACTCGCCGGTGTGGTTCAACCTGGGCCTCTGGCACCAGTACGAAATCGAAGGCCAAGGCGGCAACTACGCCTGGGACGAAGCGACCGACACGATCACTGAAACCACGAACGCCTATGAGCGCCCGCAGTGCTCGGCGTGCTTCATTCAGACCGTGCGCGACGACTTGATGGCGATCTACGAGCTCGTCAAGTCAGAGGCTCGCCTCTTCAAGTACGGGTCTGGCACTGGCTCAAACTTCAGCTCGATCCGCGGCCGCCAAGAAAAATTGTCGGGCGGCGGAACGTCAAGCGGCTTGATGAGTTTCCTCGAAGTGTTCGACCGCGCTGCAGGCGCCACCAAGAGCGGCGGCACCACGCGACGCGCGGCCAAGATGGTCTGCCTCGATCTCGACCACCCCGAAATCGTCGACTTCATTCAGTGGAAAAGCCGCGAAGAAAAGAAAGCCCACGCGCTCATCGCAGGCGGCTACTCGAGCGACTTCAACGGTGACGCTTACCACACCATCAGCGGCCAAAATTCGAACAACTCGATACGCGTCACCGACGAGTTCATGAAGGCTGTTGAGGCCGGCGGCACGTGGAACACAATCGCGCGCACCACCGGTAAAGTGTGCGAAACGCTGGAGGCCAAAGACCTCTGGCGTATGATTGGCGAATCGGCCTGGAGCTGCGCGGATCCGGGCGTGCAATACGACTCGACGATCAACCGCTGGCACACCTGCCCGAACTCGGACCGCATCAACGCGAGCAACCCGTGCTCGGAGTACATGTTCCTCGACGACACGGCGTGCAACCTAGCGTCAGTCAACTTGACTAAATTCCTCAAGGACGAAAACGGCCAAACCACGTTCGACGTCGACGGCTACGAACACGCGTGCCGCACGTTCTTCATCGCCCAAGAAATCTTGGTCGATCTGTCGAGCTACCCGACGAAGAACATCGCCAAGAACAGCCACGACTACCGTCCGCTTGGCCTCGGCTACGCCAACTTGGGCAGCATGCTCATGCAGCTCGGCATCTCGTACGACAGCGACAAGGGTCGAGCCATGGCCGCGGCGCTCACCGCCATCATGTGCGGACAGGCCTACAAAGCGAGCGCTGAAATGGCCGGCGCGAAAGGTCCGTTCAACGGCTTCGCCAAGAACCGCGAGCCCATGCTTCGCGTCATGGGCATGCATCGTGAGGCGGCCTACGGCATCGATCGCGATTCGTGTCCCGATGCGCTCTATCGCGCCGCGTGCCGCAACTGGGACGATGCCGTCAAGCTGGGTGAAGCGAACGGCTACCGCAACGCGCAGGCCACCGTGCTCGCGCCGACCGGCACGATCGGTCTCTTGATGGACTGCGATACCACGGGGGTCGAGCCTGATTTCGCCCTCGTCAAATTCAAGAAATTGGCCGGTGGCGGTTACTTTAAGATCGTCAACCAATCGGTGCCCGAAGCGCTCCGGCGCTTGGGCTACGACGCCGCTGAATCGCGCGAAATCGTCGCGTTCATCTCCGGCACAAACACCTTGCTCGCCGCGCCTCACATCAACCGCCGCACGGCGCGCGAGAAGGGCTTTACCGATACCGACCTCGCGAAAGTTGAAGCTGCTATCCCTGGGGTGTTCGACCTCGAATCCGCATTCGGACCATGGGTCATTGGTGAAGAAGCGTACGAACGCCTTGGGGCAAACAAAGAGCTTCGCAGCAAGCGCGGCTTCTCGCTTCTCGAGCACGTGGGCTTCACGCGCAAGCAAATCGACGAGGCGACCGACGTCATCGTGGGCCGCATGACCATCGAAGGCGCCCCGCACCTGCTCCAAGAGCACTACTCCGTGTTCGATTGCGCAAACCGCTGCGGTAAGACAGGCGAGCGTTTTCTCGCCCCGATGTCACACGTGCGCATGATGGCCGCTGTACAGCCGTTCTTGAGCGGCGCGATCTCCAAGACCGTCAACTTGCCGAACGATGCCTCGGTCGACGATGTTCAGCGCATTTACGAAGAGGGATGGCGCCTCGGCCTCAAGGCTGTCGCTCTTTATCGAGACGGGTGCAAAGCTTCACAACCGCTCTCCACGTCGAGCAAAGAGAAAGATCACTCGGCGAAGGAGCACAAGGACGGAGCCGCGCATGCAGTCGCGGCCGACCCCGTCCTTTCGCCGGTTCCACAGGGCACCGCGAACCAATCAGGACAGCTCTCGCTCCAGATGGGCACCCGCCTCTACGGGCAGCGTATTCGCTTACCGAAGAAGCGGGCGGGCTTCACGCAAGAGGCGCGCGTCGGAGGACACAAAATCTTCCTGCGCACGGGCGAGTACGAAAATGGAACGCTCGGTGAGATCTTTATCGACATGCACAAGGAGGGAGCCGCCTTCCGCTCGCTGATGAACTGCTTTGCCATGAGCGTGTCGATTGGCCTGCAGTACGGCGTGCCGCTGCAAACGTACGTTGACCAATTCACGTTCACGCGGTTTGAGCCGCAGGGCATGGTCGAAGGCCACCCGAACGTGAAGCTCTCGACGTCGATCGTCGACTACCTCTTCCGCGTTCTCGGAATTGAGTACTTGCACCGTTACGATTTGGCACACGTCAAGCCAGAGGTGATGGACAGGTCGCAAACGGATACCGCACCCGCGCCGCCATCGTCACCGTTCATCGAAGACGCGCCGGCACACCGCACACACACGGCGCACTCCGTGCACGCGCCGTTGCCGATCACGGCCGAGGCCACCGCCCGCGCGGCCGCAATGAACGAAGGGCTCACGAACGCGCCCGGGTCAGCGCTCGACGCGCACCTCGACGCGATGATGGGCGACGCGCCCGTCTGCGATGGATGTGGACATATCACCGTTCGTAACGGGGCATGTTACAAATGCCTCAACTGCGGCAACTCGATGGGCTGCAGCTGAATTGAGTCGGGGCCCACGTTGCGCTTGGGAGTGTCGGACTACAACAAGCAGAGAACCACGTTTTCGCGCCGACTCGTTTTGGGAGTGTCGGACTCTAACCAGCATGCAACCGCGGTGACGTTTTGCCTCGGGGCCAGCGGGGCGCTTGGGTTTGCCGGACTTCAACATGCGGAGAACCGCGTGGTCCCACCTGCCGGGCTACCTTTTGGGAGACTGGCGGCACGTTCAGGTGGCGGGCGTGCCACGCATCAGCTCAGCCCGCCTCGTCGCCCCACTCGACGGTTAGCTCGTGGCCCGTGATGAGCGACATCGGCCGCGCCACTGGCCTTGCGGCCTCCACGCTTCGCCAAGTGTCGCCCGGGCGGTCGTCGTCCGCGTCGTCCTGCGCGCATTCCCACGTGAGTGCCCTCGGCCGGACGTGCGTCGACGAGTGGGGGCTCGCGCATACGGTCGCGCTCGCGGTAACGCTGGCGGTCACGCTGGCGGTCGCACTGAGAAGGGTGCTTGAATCGGGGGCGGGTCGCATGGTGAGGCTCACTGGTTGTCCGCGTAGACGGACCAAGATCGTCAAAGTTCTCGGTGCGAGCAGCCCCACAAACATTCAGCGTGACTGGAGCCGCGCCTCTCTAACCCCACGGCTGAGCCACGCATTCCCGATGGCCTCAGACGGGTTCCCCACGGGCCCCCACCGCAAATTGCGCACGCAGCCGAAAACCTTTGTACCTTGTCGAGCGTTACCCCTTCGGAGGCCGCATGAATCGTCACAGAACTCGTCACGTGGTTGTCGGTTTGAGCATCGCGCTTTCGGTGCCCCTTCGTCTCGCAAGCAGTGGCTGCAAGAAAGACAAGCCGGTTGATGATGCCGCACCGCTACCCGTCGCTACCGAGCCCGCCGTCGTCGAAGTGGCGCCCCTCGAAGAACTCGATGCCGGCGACGCGGGTGACGGCGATGCTGACGCCGCAAAGAAATACGGCACCGGCGGCTCAGCCATGGGCGCGCGCATCCGCGGCTGCTGCAACTCCATCGGCGGCTACCTGAATAATCCTCTCGTCAAGATGAGTCCCGAGGGCGCGGCGGCAAAGGGATACCTCGGCCAGTGTTACGCGACGGCGGCCGCGGTCGACAAAAATCCGAACGCGCCTGAAGTCGCTCAGCTTCGCGCCACTCTCGCAGGCAAGCCTATTCCGGGTTGCGGAGGGTTCTGATCATCGATTCGCAACGGCGTGCTCGTAGCCCCTCGCCAGCGCAGCGAGCGGCACCTCACGACCGTCAACGCACTTTACGAACACGCCTTCTCCGTCGGTAACGGTTCCGATTATCTCGAATCCCCCAATGGGGCTCGGGGCCGCTACGACGAGCGCATAGTCTTCGCCGCCCCCAAGAGCGAGGCTGAGCGCATCGTGTAGCTGCCCAGGTGGACCCCACTTGAGCAGCTGCCCCTCGTTAAGCGTGACGCGAACGCCTGACGCTCGGGCCAAATGTTCCACGTCTTGACCAAGTCCGTCCGACACGTCGATCGCGGCTGACGCAAGCGTTCGCGCGCGCAAGCCTGCCGCAATCTGCGCTTCGGGTCGTCGCCACGCATCGACGAACGTCTCGTGACCCGGCTCTCCACGTTCGAGCGCACTCAGCCCACGTGCCGCGTGGCCAAGGCGGCCTGCTACCTGAACCAAATCGCCGACCTTCGCACCGCTGCGCATCAGGGGACGATCGGTGCGACCGAGCACCGTCGTCGTCACCGAAAATGTAGCCCCAGTTGCGATATTTCCGCCTGCGATCGGACAACCGAGGCGAACCGCTGCCTCGCGCTGGCCCGACGCAAGCGCCAGAAGCATGTCGCGATTCACCGACGGCGGAACGGTGAGCGCAGCCAGAGCTGCCACGGGTTCTGCACCCATCGCAGCCAAGTCGCTCGCCGCGGCCATGAGGCTCCGAAACCCGACGTCCGCCCAAGAGAGCCACTCGCGACGAAAGTGCACGCCCTCCACCTGCGCGTCGATGGTCCACACCAAGTCGCCCGACCCGCCGCGAATGACTGCCGCGTCATCGCCGATCCCTGCAAGGACATGTGCAGATGGCATCGCGAGCACCTCTTTCAGTGCAGCAATCAGCGCAAACTCGTTCACGACGCCGTACCCTGCTCAACGATAAAGGGAGATCTTTGCACCTCGGCAAGCCTACCCGAAGGAGTATCCTGCCGAACATGATCGAAGCAGGTTCAAAGGCGCCACCGTTCAAGCTTGAGAGCGACGGCGGCGAAACAGTCAACTTGTCCTCATTCGCGGGCAGCTGGCTCGTCGTTTATTTCTATCCGAAGGACGACACGCCTGGCTGCACGGTTGAGGCCCAGGCCTTCACAGAAGCCATGGGCAAACTCAAGAAGGCCAACGCTCAAGTCGTCGGGATCTCGAAAGATTCGGTCAAGAGCCATTGCAGCTTCCGAGACAAATACGCGCTGAAGTTTCCGCTGCTCTCTGATCCCGACCTGATCGCGCACAACGCGTTCGGTGCCTACGGCGAGAAGACCAGTTACGGGAAGACCTCGATGGGCACCATCCGGTCGACGTTCATCATCGATCCAAAGGGAAAGATCGCAAAGGTGTTCCCAAGCGTCAAAGTCGACGGTCACGCTGAAGCGGTCCTTGCTGCACTCAAAGTTCTTCAAGCAGCCACAGAATAAAGGGGTTCATGGCACAAGCTCCCGAGCTCGATTTCGCCGCGTTCGTCGAGCAACGCAAATTGCTACACGCCGGCGGCGTGCTGAGCGACGGCCATGACTACGCGTACGTGAGCGACCGGCAAACGCGCGCCGCGTTCGAGCGCATCAAGCCCGTCGAGCTCGCCGTGGCAGCCTCAGTG
>CAMBEV010000232.1 GCA_945865595.1 Nannocystis exedens
GGGCAGCGTTCCCGAATCGCGCATCACATCGGCGCCAGCGAGGCGCCTACCGTGAAGCGTGCGCGCTAAATCGATCGCTCGTTGATCAATATCGCAAATCGTGTACTTGCGCTCGTCATGCGGCAGCAAGCTCAGTTCAAAGAACGGGCCCGAACCCACATTCAAAATGTTGAGCCCCGGCGTGCGCGCAATCTCCATGCGGAGGGCCGTCACGATTGGCGCGTGATAAAGTCGCCATGGGAAGCGAAGCTTCAGCGCGTGGTTAGAAAAGTAGTCGACGTCTTCGGGCATTGTCAGAACTCGCGGTTACGATTTGCGACGCAGGACGATAAGGAACTCGGCGGTCTTCTTGGTGTCGCCCGCGAGAGTGAGGGCGAGCTGAGTCCACTTGAACGCGGCCTTCGCAGAGCGACGCCGAAGGCCCGGGAAGTTCGTCCAACGCGTTGTCATGCGCTTGTTCGCCCAGCCCAAGGTGCTCGGAAGGAGGAACATTTCGAACGCAATCGTCGTGGCCGACGAAAGCACCGGGTCGAAACGCTCGATCTCGAATGGCGTGCGATTCATCACTTCGCGCCACCCCGCCTCGTCATAAAGGTGACTGTGGTGGAACAAATGATCGAGCCTCTCTTGCAATGTGCGCGACAGACCGCTTGCGCCGACCTTGCGAAGTGCTTGCAAGACCCACATGTTCTCAGCCCAATCACGCTGCGGCACAAATAGGTACGCGCGGCCACCGGGCTTGAGCGAGTGGTGAATCGTCGCGAGTGCACCGTCAATGTTCGGAACGTGTTCGAGCGAGCAGTTTGCAATGCACGTTTCGAAAAACTGTTCGGGCAACTTGGCGCGCGTGATGTCGCCCAAGATGATCTGCGAATAGGCGCGGCTCGCTTGTGCCCAGCGACTCTCGTAGGCGTCGATGTCGATGCCCCAGATTTCGCGACCCTCGAATGCGATGCGTGCAAAGAGCCCATCGCCGCAACCGACGTCGAGGATCGGTCCCTGGCAGTCGAACTGCCGAAGCGCGGAGAGCCGCGCGCACTCTTTGATGCACAACGCGGTGGGAGCATGCGGGAAGTACTGCTCGAAGTCGCGGAGCTCAATTTCGTCGTTTGTCATGTTGTCATGAAGGGATGGCGTCTGGGTTTCTACGATATGCGCTCCTGCGAACATTAACGAACGATTTTTTCAGCGAATAATCTCGTATGATCACTGCCACATGAGTGCGGGTTCGGTGATCGTCGGCGGCTTCAGCGGGCACGAGCTAACCTCGTCGTTTCAGCAAGCGCTCACACGTAAAGAGCGCGCCGGCGCCGTCCTCTTCAAGCGCAACATTGCAAGTGACTTCGGTCAGGTCGCTGCCCTCAACACAGCCATCGCTCGCGCTCTTCCATCGGCCCTCATCGCGATCGATCAAGAAGGCGGTCGCGTCGCGCGCCTCGGCGTACCTTTTCTCAGCCTACCCTCAGCTCGAAGGGTCGCCGATCGAGGCGGCGTCGAATTGGTAGAACGGGCTGCTCGCGCTCAAGGCCGTGAGCTTCGTGCGCTCGGGTTTACGCTCAACTTTGCGCCGGTGCTCGACATCCACTCCGAGCCGCAGAATCCGATCATCGGCGACCGCGCATTTTCGAGCGACCCCTCCAGTGCAGCAAGGTTCGGGGTCGCATGCGGCCTTGCCCTTCAGAGCGCGGGCGTTCTTGCGTGCGGCAAGCACTACCCCGGGCACGGCGACACAACGGTCGATTCGCACCTGGCCTTGCCCTCCGTCAACGCCCCACGCTCGACGCTCGATGCACGCGAACTCGTCCCGTTTCGCGCCGCCACCGACCTTGCCTCGTTGATGACGGCGCACGTCGTGTATCAAGCGCTCGATCCCGATCACCCCGCCACGCTTTCCAAAAAAATTGCGACAGACTTGCTACGCACTGAACTCGGCTATGAGGGCGCGCTCTTTTCGGACGATCTCGAAATGAAAGCGATCCATCTCGATATCGAATCATCGGCGGTCATGGCCATCGCCGCTGGCTGTGACCTTCTCTTGATTTGTTCAAACGAAGAGTTGCAAGCGCGAGCCTTCGACGCTCTCACGCACGAGAGTGACAAGAGTCCCGCCTTCCGAACACGGCTCGCCGAGGCGGCTCGACGAAGTGAAACGCTGCGAAAGCGCGTTCCGCCCCCGCAGCCCCTCAACGGCGCAGAATTGCAGCGCGCGTTTCAGACAGAAGAGGCTCGCGCGATCGAGCAGGTGCTCTCATGATCTCTGGCTTTCGCGCCTCACGCATTCTCACGCTCGATCCGAGCCTCTCTCACAAAGAGAACCCTCTTGGTGCGATCGAACACGGCTGCGTAGCATTCGAGAGCGGCCGCATCACATTTGTAGGCAACATTGTTGACTATAAAGAAAGTCGACACTTTCCTCTGGTCCCTCTTGTGACGCCCGGCTTAATCGACGCGCATACACACGCGTGCTGGGTCGGCTCACGACACGACGAATACGCGATTCGAATGGCTGGAGGTGACTACCGCGACATCGCTGCACGCGGCGGCGGAATCATCGCATCTTCCCGCGCGATAGCCTCCGCTACCGAAGCAGACATCGGACACACCCTCCGGGCGCGCCTCTTGCGGATGGCAGCGCTTGGTGTGACCACTTGCGAGGTCAAGAGTGGCTACGGACTTCTGCCGGAACTTGAACTGAAACAGTTGCGCGCGATCGCCAACGCAGCGGCCGATCGCTCACTGCCGTCGATTGTTTCGACGTTCCTCGCGCTGCATTCGATTCCCGCGGGGTACAGCCGCACAAGTTACATTGCAACGGTGCTCGCCGAGACGCTCCCAGCCGCTGTCGGGCTTGCGCAGTTCGTCGACGCATACGTTGACGAAAACGCATTCACGATCGACGAGGCGCGGTTGGTTGCATCGGCCGCTCGCGCCAACGGCCTTGGCGTTCGTCTGCATGTCGGTCAGTTTGCCGACGTTGGAGGCGCCGAGCTTGCCGCTGAACTTGGCGCGCTTTCCGCTGACCATCTTGAACACGTTTTGGGTCGCGGCATCGAAGCGCTTGCGGCCGCAGGGACCGCGGCCTGCTTGCTTCCGGTCGCAAGTTTTACGCTTGGCCAGAGTCCGCCTCCTGTTGCCGCGCTGCGCGCCGCGCGCGTTCCGCTGGTGGTGGCAAGCGACGCTAACCCCGGCACGGCACCCACCGAGAGCCTTCCACTCGCACTTGCACTTGCGGTTCGCCTCTATGGACTCACCCCTGAAGAAGCGCTGATCGGGGCGACGCGAAATGCGGCGAGCAGCCTTGGGTTGAGCGATCGCGGAATGTTACAAATTGGCATGCGCGCCGACATCGTCGCGTGGGATCTCGCTCATGAGCACGCGCTCATTCAACCGTGGGGGACACCCCGCACGCGAGCAGTCGTCGTCGAAGGCAACGCGATCGTCAACATAGTTTAGGGTCTGTCTGGTCCTCTCTTTGACCAAGCCCTTTCGGAGCGAACGACCGCCGCCCAGGCCTCACCGCCGCAAGCCCGACCAGGGTTGCAACATAGGGAAGTGTCTGGACGATAAAGCCAAAAACGCCCAATTTTTCCTGGGCGGCAATTTGTAACCAGTCAAGTAACGCAAAGACGAGCGCAAGAATGGCAACCCTCCCCGGCCTCCATCCAGAGACGACGACGAGCGCGAGTGCGACAAATCCGCGCCCTGCCGTCATGCCCGATTGGAACTGTCGGAGGTCGAAGGCGAGCGCCGCGCCGCCAATGCCCACGATGGCTCCACCCATCGTCACCGCCAGGATGCGTGTTCGTGTGACATTCACGCCGCATGACCTTGCTGCGTTCGGGGCCTCGCCACAAGCGCGCACGTGGAGCCCAAAGACGGTCTTGCGAAGCACCCATTGTGTAACAACAACAGCTACGATTCCGAGCACCACGGTCGGTTCGATCGCGAGGCCGAAGCCCGCGACGCTTGGCGAGTTCGAGCTCGAACCGTAGAGGGCGCTCAGGCCAATGCGGGTCATTCCCATGGCAAAAAGATTGAGGCCGAGTCCGCTCAAAAGGTCGGCGACTCCGGCTCGTTCGACGAGCCATGCGTGCATCAGGCCCATCGCACCGGCCGCCCCGATTCCGGCGGCCAGGCCGAGCCATGCGCTACCGGTTGCTGCTTGACCGGCGATCGACGCAAAGGCTGAGACCAGCAGCATTCCCTCGAGTGCGATGTTCACGACACCGCTGCGTTCGCTCCATACGCCGCCGAGCGCCGCGCACCCGTAGGGCGCCGCCATTGCGATGACGTGTGTGAGCGTAATCGACACGCTCATGCGGCCACCGCGGGAGGCACCGAACCGAGTGTTCGCTTCAGTGCCCCGCTTGCCCAAGCGACCACGATGATGACGACGGCCTTGAGTACATCCATCACTTCCATCGGTACGCGGCCGTTGAGCGCAAGGCCTCCCTGCTCAAGGGTGGCAAGCACGACTGCGGCAGCGACCAGACCGAGCGGATGCCCCGCACCAAGGATCGCGACTGCGATGCCGGTGAAGCCAGCGCCCGCACCGAGGCCGAGCTCGTAGTAGCCCTTGAAACCGAACACGGCGCCAAGAGGAATCAAGGAGGCGATCGCACCCGATACGAGCATCGCTTGTACCAGTCGTCGTTTGATCGGTACCCCCGCAGCCACACACGCACGTGGGCCACTCGCAACAAGGGGAAGCTCACGACCCACCACGGTCCGACGTTGCACGACTGCAACCACACCCACCGTCACAAGCGCGATGAACAGCGCCACGTTGGCTGCGCTGCCGCGAAAAACCGAAAGGCCGAGCGCATCGAACCGAGGCAGGTGCACGCCCACGTCCGCGGTCCGCACCGTCCCTCGAAGCGCAAGCCCCGACGCGAGCGCGAACCCCATGAGGGCATCGGCGATGCGGTTCATCACAATGGTCGAAACCACTTCGTGCGCACCATAACGGACCTTCAGGAGCCCTGGAATTGCTGCCCACGCGCATCCAATAGTCAACGCGGTTGCCAATATGAAAACCCACCGCGCCGGCGCGAACTGAGCGATAAAATGCAGTTTATGGGAGCCATTTTGGGCCGCGGAAAGGAGCCACGATGCCGTCGCTGCCGCTCCGAGGCCTGAAAGCGCCGCTTGTCCTTCAACACCAACATTGAAGAGTCCAGCCCTCATCGCAAACGACACGGCCAAGCCCGCGAGTATCAACGGTGTCGCTTTGTAGATCACCTGCCCGACGCCGTACCAAGTGCCCCAGGTGCCTCGGTAGAGAATGACGAGCAAGTGCGCCGGCGATTCACCGTAAGCGAGCGCGACCAGGTTGAACGCAAGCCATGCCGCGCACAGGCCCACGAGACTCGCGGTTAGTGCTCTCACGTCGCAGCCCCGAGCATGAGTGCGCCAAGGCGTTCGTCCGAAAGCGTCGATTCGTACCTGCCAACGATCCGACCTTTTGCGATCACAGCGATGCGGTCGCAGTGATCGCGCAACTCGTTCAAGTCGGCGCTCATCACGAGCGTCGCGACTCCAGCCTCAGCCGCAATCTCTATTTCGGACCAGATCGCGCGCGCGGCTTCCACGTCAACACCGCGCGTCGGATGCGCGAGCACCATCGCCTTCGCTCCCTGCCGCACGGCTTCGAGCGCTTTCGCCACCACGAGCTTTTGCTGATTGCCACCCGAAAGCGTGCATGCCGTAGCCGTCACATCCTTTGGCACAAGTTGCGCCCTCTCGGCGAGAACCATCGCACGCATTCGCGTATCGCCCTCATCGAGCCAGCCGAAGCGCGCGCTGCGTTGGAGGTTGCCAAGAAGCAAGTTGTCCTCGACCGTCGCATCGAGCACAAGGCCTTCCGCGTGCCGATCGCCATAGACCATCGCAACGTGCGACGGCGCAATCGTTCCGTGCGCCACTTTGCGGAGGCCGCCGATGGCCTCAAGCAACTCTTGTTGGCCGTTGCCCTCGACGCCTGCGAGGCCCACGATTTCGCCAGCACGCACGTCGAGCGTCGCATCTTGCAGGCGCGGCGGCACCTGCACGCCCAGTAGGCGCAACACGGACGGTCCCAATGAACGCGTGCGCCTC
>CAMBEV010000233.1 GCA_945865595.1 Nannocystis exedens
AGGTGAGCTCAGCGGTGTCGCTTGAGCGGCAGCCGAGCTTGAGCAAGTGCTTCGACGCCGAAAACCCTTTTGTACCTTGATCGACTACGAATGCCGTGATGCCCTTTTGTTTGGACACGTCCGGATTGGTGCGCGCGAGGACGACGCAGAATCCGCCGACTCTGCCCTGCGTGATGAACATCTTGGTGCCGTTGATGATCCAGTCATTGCCATCGCGACGCGCAGTCGTAGCAAGACCTGCCGAGTCGCTTCCGCTTCCGGGCTCGGTCAGGGCCCATGCTGCAAGCCACTCGCCGGTTGCGGCCTTCGGCAAGTATTTGCGTTTGAGCTCTTCACTGCCAAACGCAAGGATGTGACCGGTGCCGAGCCCGTTGTGCGACGCAACGGTGAGCGCGAGCGAGCCGTCGATGCGCGCGATCTCTTCGACGCAAATCGCGTAGGCAGTGATGTCCATTCCGGCGCCGCCGTACTCTTCGGGAATTCGTATCCCCAAGAGTCCTAAATCGGCGAGCTTGGGAACGATCTCTGTCGGGAAACGCTCTTCGCGATCCCAAGCCTGCGCGTGCGGCAGCACCTCTGCACGCGCGAACTCGCGAACCGTTTTTCGAAGAAGCGTGTGGTGCTCGGAGAAGTCGAAATTCATCGGATATGCCGGTTGTAGGACTGGCGCACGGGGGTGGTCAACGAAGAAGGCGCGCCCGGCAAAGAAGCGCACCTTCATCCGTCACCACTCGGTCACGACTTGCGCAACATGCAAAACGACTTCTCCCCGAAACTCGTGCACGTGTAACCAGTCGGGCACTTCTTACCCGAGCCGCACGGCCTCGAGCAGTAGCGCTGATCGCCCACCGCGATGCACACCCCCGCGGCACAGTCAGCAGCGCTCGTACATGCTCCGCCTACGTCGGATTCTGGCTTCTTCGTGGTGCTGGGCTTTGAGCCCGCGTCGCGCCCGGTTGTATAAGTCCCGCCGTCACGGTCTTCGGCGACAGCACCGCCCTCACCGCGCCAGCGGTACGCAGCGTCGATAAGCGGAAGAAAGATGTCGGCGCGAGAGTAGACGTTGTGAGCTTCGATACCCTCGCATTTGGGACCCATGCGAGAAAACACCCCAACAACTTCTCCGCTTGCCACGTCGAGCGCGATGCCACCGTCGCCGATGAGACACGCGGGTTCGAGCGCATTGAACGCATGGTCGTTACTGTCAAGAATCGGAACGTATTCGCGCAAGACCTTTTGGTACCATCCGAGCGCGATCTCGGCGAATGCCACCGTGCGCACAACGTCGCCCTTTGCGATGCCGTGCGCCCGAACGCCCACAGGCTTTATTCCCTCGATGGCTTTCTCGACAATCAGCACTGCGACGTCTGCCTCACATCGTGGACCTTCAGGCTCGAGGACGACCAGTCCCCTGGGGCCGCGCACCATGGTGTCGGAGTCTTCCCCTACGAGCACCTGAACGCGACTCGCGGCGATGAGTGGTAAACTTTCTTCACATTGATGACCGGGGACGATAAAGCAATGTCGCGGCACGAGTACGGCGTCGGCCCCGATTGCGACACCCGTACACAAGCGGCTGCCGGCGACGTCAATGGCAACGATGGACGGGTCTCGCCCGCGATCGGCCACTCCCGGAATGGGCAACACCTGCTCAACCTCAACGCCTGAATCGACCGATTGGGTGGCGGGCATGCGGTTCGTTTCATTGCCTGCACACGCGACGAGCCACGCCGCCAAGAGACCACTGCACACGAGCGCTATGTTTGAAAGACGATGCAACATTAGAACACCTCCTTGGTGGAAGGGGGTCTGAGCGAAGTGCGTGCCAACAAGGCCACCTGCGCATTTGATGTAGTTCGTATACTTGACTATCGTCAGCGACAAATAAGGACTGTCACAGGACGGCCCAAACGGCTTCGCGAGGGACGCAGCGGCGCGTTCGAAATGCGGCTAACGTTGTTCTTCGTGGCAGAGAATCAATCTCGTGTGGAGCGCAGCTATGCCGGACTCGTGAAAGAGTGGGCCGCGCGCGATCTTTCGAGCACTGAATTCGTAACCAACATTAAACACAATATCGCCGAGCTGCGATCGCTTTACCGCACCGAGCCAACCGCGTTCACCCCCGCCATCGTCGAAACGTTGCGCACCATCGGCACGCAACTCGCGATCGCCGAGACGTCCGGCACGAGCGCACCATCGGCAATCTCAGTGAAAGACCTCCTTAAGCGAACCTTCGGCTACGATTCGTTTCGCCCGGGGCAAGAGGCGATCATCGACGCCGTCTTGTCCAATCGCGATTGCCTCGGTGTGATGCCCACGGGAGCCGGCAAGTCGCTTACCTATCAACTTCCTGCACGAGTTTTGGGCCGCACCACATTGGTCCTGTCGCCGCTCGTTGCGCTGATGAAGGACCAAGTCGATGCGATGAATGCCGTGGGCATCCGCGCGACGGCGCTCAACGCAACGCTGACCTATGAAGAGAAGCGCGAACGGGTTTCAAAACTGAGACGTGGCGAGTTCGAAATCGTCTACATCGCACCTGAGGGACTCGAAGCGTCGTCCGGCAACGCCATTGAGGGTCTTCCACTCGCGCTCATTGCGGTCGACGAAGCGCACTGCATCAGCCAATGGGGACACGACTTTCGACCCGCGTATCGTAACCTTGTAGGTCTAAAAGAGCGATTCGGCGACGTGCCGATCTTGGCGCTGACGGCGACCGCAACGCCTGAGGTCATGCGCGACATTGTGGCGCAGCTCGGCATGCGAAATCCGCTCGTCGAGCGCGGCTCGTTCTTCCGCAAGAACCTGCGCATCACGAGTTACAAAAAGGCGGGCGATGGCGTCCCCCCGGTCCGTGAAGCGATAAGGCGATTGGTCGCTGCACGAAAGGGCGAGAGCGGGATCGTGTACTGCCTGTCGCGCAAATCGACGGAAGCCACCGCCGACTACCTGCGCGAAAATGGCATCCGCGCCGTTGCCTATCATGCCGGCCTCGATGCGACCGACCGCGCTTCGTCGCAAGACGCGTTTCGTTGCGACGATGTTGACGTCGTGGTTGCAACGGTCGCGTTCGGCATGGGCGTCGACAAGCCGAACGTGCGGTACGTGATTCATCGCGACATGCCGCGCAGCATCGAGGGCTACTACCAAGAGATCGGGCGCGCGGGACGCGACGGGCATCCGAGCGATTGCATCGTGTTCTATTCTTGGGCCGACGTCATGAGCTTCGACCGCTTCGACAACGATGCGCCGAAAGAGATCGCTGACAAGAACCGTGCACAAACGCGTGAGCTCTTCGCGCTGCTCGACGGAACACAATGCCGTCACCAGGCGCTCGTACGCTATCTCGGCGACCGAATGGACCCATGCGTTTCGTCGTGCGATCAATGCGATGGACTTGATCCACTCGCGGCCGCAGCAAGCGCGCGCAAGGGCGCGGTTCCGAAAACAGCGGCACGAAAACGCGAAGCGGATGCGCCCTACGAGAGCACGCTCTTGTTGGAACTTCGAACGTTACGAAAGAAGCTCGCCGATAGACGCAAGGTGCCGGCGTATCTCGTCTTTAGCGATGCGACGCTTTTCGCGATGGCCGAAGAGAGACCGCAAACGCTCGATGCGATGCTGCGCATCTCGGGCGTGGGGCCGAAGAAGTTGGCGGAGTATGGTGCCGCGTTTCTTGCGGTATTGCGTGATTAAGAACGCCCCGGAGGTCGGGTCTCAAAACCGGAGTGTCATGGTGATCGCTCTTCTCGTCAAACGCACGCTACTGGTGGCAACCGCATTCATGTCGGCTGCTTGCTCTTTTCATGGTCTCGTTCGCGCTCACGCGGCACGCGACTTGAGCTGCGCCGAGGACGACGTGTTCATTCACGACGTACGGCGAGGGTATGCCGCATTCTGCGCTAAGAGCGAACGCGCAGCCGTTTACCATTGTGGCTCATACGGTTGCGGTAACTATGCGGTGTCGGCCTCCGCCGCGGCAGCGAAGGAATGGGCCTGCGCCTCCACGCAAATCGTGGCGACGCTCGCAGACCGAACACGGAGTTTTTTCCGCGTAGAAGGCTGCGGTCGAAAAGGTTTCTATGTGTGTGGCCTCGACGAAGCGTGCTTTTTGGTAACCGGGGAAGTTGCGCATTCACCGCATTAGTTTGCCCGGTCGTTTCCACTCCCCACGAAGGAACGCTTGGCAAGGCGTGCGGACCGCGTCGCGCACCATGTTGCCGAGCGGCTGAATCGCAAGAAAGTACGCGAGGCACAGCACCCCGCCAACGCTACTCACAGGTCCGAACCAAGGCTTCACAAGCGCGAGTGCCGTACACGCGGCCGCGGCAAGGACCTCCGCCACAATAAAAAACCACACGAGGTTCATTTTGCGTGCGACCCAACCACGCGGGTCAATCGCCGACACAATCGGCCACGCGACCCACACTTTGTCGCCCGAACGCAGCGGCGTTTCCACCACACGTGCGAACCCCCGCGCAGTCTTCGCTTGTGCAAAGGCGCTCTCAAAGTCACCGTCATCGCGGGCAAGTTGCACTTGACCCTCGCGTGCTGGCCAAACGAAAACGTCAACCGCCGGAACCACCTCGACCGTGCGCCCCCCCACTTCAAGGGAGCCGCCAAAAAGCTCTGAAGAAAATGTTCGATCGAAGAACGCGACTCCAGGACCACTGTCGACCGCCCGACCCACCTGCTCGACGCGCTGCACCGCAAACGCGCCATGGTCACCACTGCCAGTCACAATTGTCGCTTCGAAGACCGCACCAAGCTTCCGCCTGAGCCTGCGCAAATCAGCCAAGGTGTGGAGCGCCGCTCCCGCCATCAGAAACGCCGTCGTCCAAACAATGGCGAGGCCAAAGAGGCCCATCACCTCGCGGGAGAGCACTACATCGCCTCGGCCGCCGCTGTGGCTTCGGTGCGGCGCACTTCGCGTGAGGCAAGCGACGACGCAGCGAACTCACGTTCTGCACGCGCAACGTCGCGAGGCGCCGGACGCAGGGGACTCACTAGGCAAATGCGCACGAGGTACCCGAGCATGCTGGGCTCGTTGAGCGACGGATCGATGCGCGGCACAACCTCGCGCGCGTGCCACTCTTGAAGCTCATGCCAGTGAAGCCCAGCTCGGTTGTGATGGATGGTGTGCAGACCGTTGTTGCACATGATCCAATTGTAGAAACGGCCGACGAAGTTGCGCGAGTGGTTCCATTCGCTCGATGTGTCGCACCCATCATGCTGCAAAAGGTTGATACGCAAGATGCCGCGAGCGCCCCACAGTTGTGGAATCACGATGAAGAAGAGCGTCGTCCAAACATCGAACACCATCAGCGTGCCGGTAAGGCCAAACGCAAACGCGAGCTCAAGTCGGTACTGCTTGCGAAACGCAGCCTTGCCGCGAAGGGCGGCCCACCGTTGAACACCCGCAAATGTATCTGGCCCAGCTACATTTGGGAAATGGATGAGGTTCAGAAGGTTCCACCGGAAGCGCACCTTCTCCGTCGCCGCCCAGTCGGGCTGACCGTCATCATCAAAGTGGTGGTGCACCAAGTTGTGCGAAGGAATGTTGGCCGACGCGGGGTAGAGCACACCGAAGCTGATCGCCATTCGCCACAGCGCGTTCAATCGCGCGCTATGGAACATGCCCTGGTGCAGGCAGTTGTGGATGACGACCGAGTTCAAAAAACTAAAGTAACCGGCCGCGATCAGAAAGCCGACGTTGCGACACGCGGGCACGAAATACATGGCGCCTAAGAGTGCCCAGTACACGGCGATGATGGCCACCTGCCGCCAGTCCTCGGAGCGTTTGAGAACGCCGTTCTGCTTCGTGGAAGTCATTGCGCGAGGCCGGGAGTAGCTCAAAAAGTGGGCAGCCTCAAACAATCGTCCTCGCAACGTCGACGAATTCGCCTGACCGATGTACAACCCGGCGCGTGACCGCCATCGCCGCATTGCTAACTTCACGCCCGCATATCCAGTACCGCAAGGATCCCCTCTTCTACTTGCGCTACGACTTCGCCTCCCTACTCGGTTGTTTGGCGTTCTTGGCGGTTGCGCAGCTTGTACACTTG
>CAMBEV010000234.1 GCA_945865595.1 Nannocystis exedens
GGCGTGCCGTCGCGCTTCCGGGCACGCTCGCCACTTCGCCAGAGGGGCCTCTGCTTACGGTGCTGGGCAATCGCACGCTTGCCGTCGCGGCAACACGGGCTGCGGCAGAGCCGGTGCTCGAACTGTACGATCTGGCGACCTACCAGACATTGTCAACGCGCTTTACGCTCTCGCGTGCCCCTGGGTCGCTCTTGGCACAGGGCAACCGCGTTCTTCTGATCGACGCGACGCATGCTGAGTGGCTCGACACGACCACGACGACGTTTGAGCAGCCGACGTTGCCCGGCGAAGCGCTGCTCGGTGACCTTGCGGGCGGCAGAGCGTGGCTCAACGATGCAGGCGAGGCAATACTCGTCGGCGCCACACGCACCCACGGCGCACCCACACGCCAGGTGCTTGTGGTGGGACCCGACACCATGCGGGTTGCGACGCTGAGCGGCGCGCGACTGAACGCAGGCGCGACTTGGGTGGCGGGCGTGGGGCTCGTTGTCTGTGGTGGCAGCGCGGCCCTTGCAGCGATCGAATTGCTGGCGCCGAATTCATCCGTTGCGCTCCCTCTTGCAACGGCGCCCGATGCTTCTGACGCACGCGCTTGCGCCACGCTCGCGTCGGGCCAGGTGGTCGTTGCAGGTGGCAAACTCAGCGACGGGACGCCCGCGCCGACGTGGGTCTTCGATCCGAAGTGCGCAACGAACTGCGTGCCTACGGTGTGGCCATCACCTGGCGAAGCGATCGCCTCACCCCAGATGGCCGCGATCGGATCACGCGCGCTTTTGATAGGCCAAGGCGCTTCAGGCAACATAATAAGTTACGAATTGAGTGCGGGTGGATGCACCCCCGTGCCCCTGCCCACTGCGCGCACGACCGCTGCGCTTCTGGTGCTTCCGACAGGTGCGATCGGCGTCGTCGGCGGAGCGACCATCGATCAATTCGTACCGAATCTTGATTAAAGGCAAAGAAGAAGAAAGTCTCGCCGGAGCACTGTACCCTTCGCCTGTGAGCCCACCGCGCATCCTTGTTGTGGAAGACGAGCCGAGCCTTCGCGACATGCTCGCAATCTTCTTTCGTCGCGAGGGCCATGAAGTCCACATGCAGGGGAGCTTTGCTCACGGCCGAGATGCGATTCGCAATGCTCCCGAGCCCTATGCGCTCGTCCTTACGGACATGATGATGCCCGACGGATCGGGTCTCGACATTGTGACTGCGGCGCGGGAACGAAGCCCGAAGACGGAAGTGATCGTCATGACCGCGCATTCAACGGTCGAGACGGCGATCGACGCGATGCGACGCGGTGCATATGACTATGTCGCAAAACCCTTCGCGACTTCGGAGTTGAGAGAGCTCATCCATAAGGCGCTCGAGAAGCACGCCCTCAGCGAAGAGAATTCACGGCTTCGTGCGCAAATCGAGCGCGGAAAGCCCAGTCAACTCTATGGACAGTCGCAGGTCATGCGCGACATCTTCGCCTTGGTCGAGCGCATCGCAAGCACGCGAAGCACCGTTCTGATCACCGGTGAAAGCGGCACGGGCAAAGGACGCATTGCACGTGCGCTTCATGACGCCAGCGAGCGGCGCGCCAAGCCGTTCTTGGTGGTCGACTGCGGCGCAATCCCCGAAGCCCTGATGGAAAGCGAGCTGTTCGGCCACGACAAGGGAGCGTTCACCGGCGCGACATCCCGCACGCTCGGTATTTTTCGCGAAGCCGACGGCGGAACGGTGTTTCTCGACGAGGTGGGCGAGCTTCCCACACTGCTCCAGGTGAAGCTTCTTCGCGTCCTACAAGAACGCAAAGTGCGTGGTGTGGGTCAGGCGGCAGAAGCGGCGGTGGACGTCCGCGTCGTGGCGGCCACGAACGCAAACGTCGAAGAGGCCGTGAAGCACGGGAAATTCCGGCAGGATCTTTATTATCGGCTCAATGTCATTCGCATCGCCATGCCTGCGTTGCGCGAAAGGCGCGACGATATTCCGCACCTTGCCGATTACTTTTTGCACCGCAGCAGCGACGAACACGGCAAGAACGTTCGGGCACTGTCATCGGACGCGATTCGTAGCCTCAACCATTACGAATTCCCAGGCAACGTGCGCGAACTCGAGAACATCATTGAGCGGGCCGTGATGCTCGCGCATGGCTCGGTCGTGGGGCTCGGCGACCTGCCGGTCGAAGTTTCCGGCGCGAGCGCCCTGCCGTCGCCTTCGCTCGTTCGCTTCCCCGAGACAGGATGCAACCTCGACGAGGTAATGAGTGAAGTCGAACGACGCATCGTCGTCGAAGCGCTCGAGCGCACCGGGGGCGTGCGCACCGCCGCCGCAAAGTTGATCGGTGTGAGTCTTCGTAGTCTGCGCTACCGCATGCAAAAGCTGTCGCTCGAGAGCGCTGACGGCGACATAGGCGCGAGCGACCCGCCATCAAGCTCTAGCGAACAAACTTTGTCAGGTCCCAAGCCGAACGAGTGACCAAAATTGTCACTTTGCAATCCGCAACTTGCGGAATGCTTGGCCCGATCGGGCAGAAAGACCGACAATCAGCGAGGATGCCGGATCGCGACACCCGTGGCACGGCGACTGCATTACTGCTCAACGTGACGCGACACACAAGAGCGCGCGCAGGTGGCTTCACCTTAGTAGAGCTCATGACGGTCGTGACCATCGTGGGCGTCTTGGCGATTATTGCCGTCGTGTCTTATCGAAGAGTAACGGCTTCAGCTCGCATGAACGAAGCGACGGGAATGATTCACAGCATACGCGCATCGCAAGAGCGCTACCACGCAGAGACACAAACTTATGCGGACGTTTCGAACGACCTCACAGCGACCTACCCCGCAGCAGTGCCGGGTGCTTTCCGCACCGGCTGGGGTGGCACTTGCACGAACTGCAAGGCAGGCATGAGCTGGTCAACGCTTTCTATTCGGGCCGATGGAGCCGTACTCTTTGGGTACTCAACCATCGCAGGCCAAGCGGGGTCGACGCCGCCCTCGTTCACAGTCTACGGCACCACCATCTCGTTCGCTGCATCACCCGCTGACTGGTACTTGGTCGGCGCACGCGGTGACCACGATGGCAACGGCATTCTCTGTAAGCTTTACGGCACTTCGTACGACAATCAGTTGTTCGTCGAATTCGAAGGCGAGTGATTTTCGGTTTTTAGTGATTTTTAGGTCTAGTGATTTATCGGTTTTCTAGTGATTTCCAGTTTCCCAATGTGGGAGACAACTCAAGGAGAGACCATTATGCGCATGTTAAATCGTAAGATGAACAAGGGCTTTACCCTCATTGAACTCATGATTGTCGTCGCGATCGTCGGCATTCTCGCCGTCCTCGCGGTCGTCGGCGTCCGCCGCTATCTGTCGAACGCAAAGAGCGCGGAAGCACGCAATTCGCTCGGCGCCATCGGAAAGGGCGCCGCCCAGGCGCTCGAGCGAGAAACCAACTCGACTGCCGTGCTCGGTGCCGGAGGATCCGGTTCGAACAGCCGCGCGCTCTGTACCGCATCAACCGGGTCGGTCCCCTCTGCTGGCGCCGCCGCCGTCCAAGGCAAGAAGTACCAGGCGAACAACGCGAGCGGCCCCACCGCCATCGACTACCACAAGGACGACAGCCTGATCCACACGGGCTTCGCGTGCCTCAGGTTCGAGATGGTGAATCCTCAGGCCTACGTGTACCAGTACTACGCGCCAAACGTAAACCAAACGACCGGCACCATGTCGGCGACCGCGATCGGCGACCTCAACGGCGACGCCGTGACCTCGCTCTTTAGGATTGAGGGCTCGGTGCAGGCCGGGGCACTCACTTTGGCCCCCTCGCTCTTCGAGACCAACCCTGATGAGTAATCCACAGGTCGCTTGACGACACGGCGCGCGTGGGACTTTGCTTCCCATGCGCGCTTTTTTTGTGGCGAACGCTGAGGCCGTCATCCGGGGGGGTACTGCATGGTGTGTCTTGAGAGGAACAGGGGCTTCACCCTCGTCGAGCTCATGATTGTCGTCGCGATCGTCGCCGTCCTCGCAGTCCTCGCAGTCGTCGGCGTCCGCCGCTATCTCTCGAACGCAAAGAGTTCAGAAGCACGCTTCGCGCTCGGGCTAATCGGAAAGGGTGCCGCCCAGGCGCTCGAGCGAGAGGCGACTTCGACCGTGGTCATCGCCCCGACCGAAAGCGCGATTGTCAGCCGGCGCCTTTGTCTCTCTGCCACCGAAAGAGTCCCGTCCGCGATGGCCAGCGTTTCCGGTAGGCGATTCCAACCCGACAACACGAACGGCGTTGGCTTCCACAAGGACGACTTCGCCGTCCACACGGGCTTCGCGTGCGTCAGGTTCGAGATGGTGAGCCCCCAAGCCTATCAATACGACTACGTTTCCGACTCCACCGACACCACGCAGGGCACCAGCATCGCGGCGATCGCGATAGGCAACATCAACGGCGACGCGGTGTACTCAACCTTTAGGCTTGTGGGCGCCGTGCAGGCCCAGGCACTCACTTTGGCCCCATCGCTCGAAGAGACAAACCCCGACGAATAATCGGCGGGTAGACTGACGAGCCGTGAGCCAACACCCAACCGCCGCCTGCCTGCGAAGCGATCGGCAGATCGCGGGGCCCATTTTTGTCGTCGTGCTGCTCGTCTACGGGGCCACGAGCGCGCAGCATGTGCTCGGCGGCGACTCAGGTGAGTTCGCGACGCTCGCCGCGACGGGAGGCGTCGCACATCCACCTGGGTACCCCCTCTACACCCTTGTGCTTCGCGCCCTGCGCTGGTTGCCGGCGAGTGAACCCGCACATCGCGCTTCGCTCATCACCGCGCTGATCGGAGCCGCCAATTCCGCGCTTTGCTATCGGGCATCGCGCGCATGGGGCGCCTCGCAGGTCGCAAGTGCAACAGTTACATTTACGTTTGCGCCACTCACGTGGCAACTTTCGACATCCCCCGAAGCGTTCGCGCTCAACACATGCGTGGCCCTTGCGTTAGTCGCCCTCGCCGCGAAGACTCCAGAAGACCCTCGCGCCGCGCTTCGTCACGCAGCGTTACTCGCCCTCCTGGCGGGACTTGGCATCTCGAACCACCACTCGATCGTACTCCTGGCGCCGATCGGCCTGTTCGCGTGGGGCGCATCCGTTCGCGCGTCGAAGCGGCCACTTGCGGCGGTCGCTAGCTCAATCGCTGCGCTCTTCGTTGGGCTCCTGCCCTACGCGTACTTGGTCTACGCCGCGCGCAATTTTGATCCGATGACAACCTGGATGTGGGGCGATACCAAAGACCTTAGTGGGCTCGTCACGCATTTTTTTCGACGCGAGTACGGAACCACTCAGCTTGGGATCTCCAACAGCCCGCCACAAATTAGCGCGCAACTGGTTACATTTGCGAAGGCGACCTTAGTCGACTTGCAGGGCGTTCCCTTGCTGGCGCTGGTGGGGTTGTTGATCCTTATCCGGCGGGCCAAGGATGTGCGCGTCGGCTTTCGCTTTCGATGGTGCATGCTCTTGACGAGTGTAGTCGTGAGTGGGCCGCTCTTTCTCATGCGCTTCAATACCCCTCCGCGCGGGGTTGGCGCACTGATTGTCGAGCGCTTCTACCTTCTACCTTGGGCGATCCTGCTCGTCGCGTGCGCTCGTGCGCTTGATGGGTTCGCAGTCGCAAGCTTGCGGCGCGTCAGATGGCTCGTGCCGGCTGGGCTTGCGGCGGCGATGGCATTTGTGAGTTTTGATGCTGTGCGCGAACACCATCGGCCAACAGTCGCTCAGTATGTCCGCAACACCCTCGCTCTAGTCGAGCCCAACGCCATTCTCGTGGGCGGAGGCGACCACCGCTTCGGCGGATTTCTCTACGCAAGGCTGGCGCTCAGCGAGAGACGCGACGTCGCGTTCGTCAATCCTGTGCTGATGCTCGGCACGTGGTACACACCGCAGGCTGAAGCGTTGGTCGGCCGCTCGCTCACGCGGCCGCACGATCAGGTCCTCAACGGTGGCCTCCTCCTTGGCGAGTTGCTCGCCACACGTCGGCCAATTTACTTGACTGACTGGACGGTTG
>CAMBEV010000235.1 GCA_945865595.1 Nannocystis exedens
TGATGCTCGCGGCGCCAAGTTCGTAAACTCGCTTTCCTGCCCGCGTACTGCCGGTGAAGCTCACCATGTCGACTTCACGATGGGTGGCCAGCGCCTCTCCCACCGTCGGGCCATCGCCCGGCACGAGATTAAAGACACCCCTCGGTAGGCCAGCTTCGGCAACGGCTTCGGCAAACAAGAACGCGCTGAGGGGTGCTACCTCGCTTGGCTTCAGGACGACCGTGCAGCCGACGGCAAGGGCAGCGCCCACCTTGGCGACGACCTGATGGAGTGGATAGTTCCAGGGGGTGATGCACGCCACAACACCGACAGGTTCCTTGACGATCGTGCTCTTTCCGAGTGGCTCCTCGAACGCGAACGTTTCGAGGAGATCGGCGAACGCGCCCATGTTGTAAATCGGCAGGCCCACTTGAATGCGTGTGGCGAGCTTCAGCGGCATGCCGACTTCGCTCGCGATGGCTTTGGCGAGCTCGCCACTTCGCTCTTGCAACGCGGCCTGGAGCTTCTTGAGGTAGGCGGCCCGTTCGCTTTTTGGCAGCGTCGCCCAGCCCTCAAACGCAGCGCGTGCGGCCATGACTGCGATGTCGACCTCGCGCTCGCCGAAGAGGGCGATCGTGGCGATCACCTCTTCCGTTGCACAATGGGTGACTTGCGCGGTGCCCTGGGGCTCTGCCTTGGTCCAGCTGCCGTTTGCGTAGAAGCTGTCGTACGTCGTCATTGGCAGGGAAGGGTACCCGACCCGTAGTCCTGAGCGAAGCGAAGGATCTGACAGGCGGATTGACGCTGGCTCACAGAGAAACGAAGACGTTTTGATGGGCCCACCCCTTTATTTGCCAGGCCTGCAGGGGCGGGGAACCGGCGGTGACCCCGGGGCCCGCTTCTCATTGCGGCTGACGCCCGGTTGCGCCTACTGAGCGCGGCGTGGAAACTGCTGCCCTACTGCGAGCTCTGGCTCGGGTGACGCCTGTGGTCGCGATTGTTCCTGCGTTCGGGATGCGCGCACTGGTACGCCCTGCGCGAGGGGTCCTGGCGCTCGCGCTCGCGGTGAGTGTGGCGGGCGTCGTTAGTCAAGCCGGTGAATTAGCGCCGTGGGAACTCGCGCTTGAGACCCTGCGCGGAACGGTCGTTGCGCTGTCGGCGTCGGTCGGCCTGTGGGCGGTGACCATGTCGGGCGCGATGATCGACAACCTACGCGGCGTTACCGACGGTCATCCATTTGTAACATCAGACGATCGAATGACGCCCATCGCGATTCTTTTTGGGTTGCTCGCCTCCTACGCGTTTCTCGTTGGCGGAGGCCCTTCGTCGCTTGTGCGCGCTCTCTCGTCGCCGCTGCCTGCGAGACCAGCCCTCGCACTCGCGCTCGATGCGGTGCGAGGCATTGAGCTGGCGGTCGCACTTGGGGCCCCACTCGTTGCAGTGTCGCTGGTGGTCGAAGTGGCGTCTCTCGTCATCGCTCGCGCGGCGACGCCCGCGAGCCTCACCGCACTCATTGCGCCGCTTCGGTCCTGGGTGATGCTGCTCGCGGTCGGCGTGATTCTCAGCCGGCTCGAGCCGCTGATCGCCCGAATCGCGCTAACCCTCTCGCCTCGACCCTAATCAACGAATTCGATAGCCCGCATTGATGCCGAGCATCATCGCAAAGTTGGTCCCGGTCATCGTGCGGCAGTCACCGATGGCGGTGCAGCTCGACTCGTTGCGCGGATCACCGTCGGGTGTTGGCAAGAACCAACCCTCGGCCCGCAGGAGCAGGCCTACGTTCCAGTTCGTGTTCGGCCGATACAGCACGCCGAGGCCGCCGCCGAGAGCGAGGCCTTCGGTGCGCACCGTGACCTCGGGTTTTCCGAGAATGGTCGGCACGGGCGTGAGCCCTAGATGGGTGAAGCGATCGGCGATGACGATGCCGCTCGCAGACGCGCTCAAGAACACCTCGACGGATCGAGTAGTGAGCGTGTAGTAGCGAGCTTCAAAACCGAGCGACAAATACGAACGCGTGTGTTCGCGGCGAACCTTGCCCTCGTTCACTTGATACTCAGCGTCGCTTGTTGGCGAGGGCGCGAAGTATCCGTGCGCGCCGATGGCCCAAGCGTCGCCTGCGCGATAGAGCAGGTGCGTCCCGACGAGCACCGTCGCGTCACCGCGGCCGATCGATCCGAAGGGCGTTTGGCCACCACGGTTCGCGACTGAGATCGCAGCGTTGGGCAGCGCGAGAATGCCCGCTTCAAGTTCGACCACCACATGCGGACGCTCCGCGAGGCTCCATGGGGATCGCTTGGCCACATTCCTTTGCGCGTCTTGGGCCTGGCTCTCCGCCGCCGCCGCCGCGCTCGCGACACCGGTGGCGAGGGACGCTGCTGCGAGCATGAGCGTTGCGATGACAGGACGCCGCACGCCTGCAGCATAACCCGCAGCCGTGCAGAGGACGCTATTTGCGTATCAGTAACCACCAAGGTAGCGAGGCGGTAGCTTCGGCGCTTCGGGGAACGTGATGCTGTCGCCCGCCACGAAACCATCCGCACCCAGCGTAAACGTCAAGAGCGCTGACTGTTTTGCGCTCGTAGCGACGCACTTACCGCCGCAGGCTATCGCGCATCGCACGTCGTTGACGTCACCGAAGGCCAGAGTCGAATTGTATAGTTCCTTGACCGACTTGGTTTCGAGATCGATGCCGATGACCCGCTCCGTTGTCTTGCTTGCGTCGTCACCGTAGAGCGTTGCAAGAACGAAACGATCACTTGCATGGGCGACACTGGGGCCGAACGGCGCGGTCGTCGCTGCGATGCGCGCGACTTCTTTAGGCGTGTCGCCACTTGCATCGAGCACAACGATCGCAGACTCGCCGATTTGACGCTTGAAGTCGGGCTTGTTGAAATCGAATGCGCCCGAGCACGCGACGATCACTTGCTTGCCGTTGGGCGACAGCGAGAGGGTGCTGCAATTCTTGAGGCCACCGAGCGCGACGGTCGATGTGTTTTTACTCGCGTCGATGATGCCAATGCGTCCCGTCCCAGCGGTGCTGAAGTCTGCGCTGATGCGCTGCAAACTCACCCACACGTTGGCCCCAACCTTGAGCAATCGATCAGGACGGCCGTTGATGGTGGGTTCTGCATCGATCGTCGGAAACGCGATTGAGCCCGTAATTTTTGGCGTTTTCGTGTCGACAATGAGAACGTCATCACCCTTGTCGAAATCCATTGTTCCCGGCTTTGCGTTTTTTTCGTAACGCGAGATGTAGGCAACACCTGGCTCGATCTCGAGGTAGTCGCGCGGATTCGCCGCGAAGCCAGTGCCCACGTTCAACTGCGCACGCACCGCTGCGGTCTTTGGCGTCAACCAGGTGAGCGTCGCGTTCGGATACCGATCGAGAAGCACGAGCTCCCCCGATGTCGGAGATGCGAATGGCAAGACGACGTCGCCTGAGAGTGGCGCGCTCGTTCCAGGTGGGGCCGGTGCGCTCGAAATCAGTGACGACGAGAGCACCTTGCCCTCAAGCGAAACGATTGCGACGTTGGTCGACTGAAAGTCACTCATGCCGACGGCGAACGCGCTTCCGCAGCGAGAGACACCGCCATCGAGCGTGCCTGGATCGGCCACCGGGGTCGTGATCGCCGGCTCGCCGACATTGCAGTGCACGATTCCACAGAGGAGCAATACGATGCGCTTCATGCAGCCATCTGGCCGCGCTTTCTTCCGCCCGCAAGGGCCAAACCGCTCGCACCGCTCAAATTGTGACAAAACCGCTCAAATACGCTCACTGCAATAACGTGTTGGACCCCCGGGAGGCCGCCCACTCTATACTTGCGGTTCGCAGAAAAGGTGGGGTGCACATGCGCAAGCTTGGAATCGTCTTCGGTGTTCTTGTGGCATGCAAGACGACGGCACGGCCGGGGGTTGGCGGAACTCAATACGGCGGGCCACCTGCGCAGACCAGCTCGGGCGCCAGTGACTCGGGGGTGCCGCAAACGACCGGCTGTAGTGATGGCGGTGCGCCGCGCGTTGTCAAAGTGTACGTGTCGGGCGAGAGCATCGAAGAGCGCAATCACTTCGTCGCCGCGCCGTTCCAATGCTCCGGCGCACTGGTCAACCGCGGCGTGCTCAACAACGACAACGACGAGTACGGATGGATGGTTCCGCTCGCGCAACGCGTGAATCTCCGCGACCCGACCCTCGCGCTCGAGTTTGTCGGCGCCGGACCGTGGACCGATGCCGAGTCGGCGTCGTATACGGGCACTTATCCGTCGAGTACCCCCGGACGCACTTCGGCCCTTGCGGGCACCGATATCGAAACCTGGGTCTACACAGGCATTCCCGATCGTGGCTTTGGTCCACGGCGCGACGAGTTGCTCCAGAAGACGCACTGCTACGACATCGCCTTTGCATCTCGCGGTGGCAACGACCTGAATCACGACGTCTCCGACATCGACTACAAGCAGCGCCTCAGTGAGCTCGTGCGCCTGCTCCTCGACGGGTCGAGTTGCCGAACCGATCCGCTGGTTTACGTGACCGCTCACCTTCCCGATCGCGAGGACGTGAGCGCACAGACGCAGGCCTTCTACCAGCGCACGGTCGACGGCGTGAATGCGATCCGGGCGGACGCGACCCTCGCACAAAGCAAGCGCGATTTGGTTCGGTTTATTGACGTTTTCGGCGCATTCAAGGCGAATCGCGCGACAACGTCGATGCCGAAGCCGGCGTGGTTCAATGGCAGCGCGTTCGACCTCACGACGATCGGCCGCGAGGGCGATGCAGCGCATCCGCGAAGGCTCGCGTCGATTTACGCTGGTGAAATCGTAGCCGACGCGCTCGACCTGTCGGAGCTGCAAGCACGCGCAAAGTGACACAAAAACTTGCGCGCGCGGCGTCTTCGGGCGATTCGCTAGAGGTGGACCCTGGGCGTGCACTCTTGGCTATTTTGCTGGTCGTTGCATGCGGCAAATCGCCGCCGGCGCCACCGGTGGTCAATGCGATCGCTGCAGGGGTCGCAAGCATACCCGCGGCTTTGCGACCCACGCCTGCTCTCCCAGCGCCCGCGGCTAGCTTTGCGGCAGCCACGCAGTCGCCCGTGCCGCCGTGTGTAAAAGCGAAACGAGTCGCGCTGTTTGTGACGCCCGAGGCGCCGGTCGCAGGGGAGTCTTTTCGCGTCGTGGTTGTCGCCGATCACATGTCTTCTGCGGAGGTCAGCGTGGTCGCTCCCAACGGCGCGGCGTCGTCGGTCAATGCGGTTACCGACGGGCCGCCAGCATGGGCCATTCTTGAGGTGAAGGCAGCGAAAGCAGGCGCGTACAAAGCCATTGTCAAGCAAGTTGCCTGTGGTGATGCGCCGCTGACGGAGAGAGAAATTAGGGTAGGGACTGTTCGGTCTGCACCCGCTCGCGCGACATGGGCCGCCGTTTGGCCAATTCGTCACAGTTGGAGTGCTAATTACGAGAATTTGTACTCGGCGTGGATCGAAAAGCTCTTCGATGCACCGCTTGACCAGCAACTGAGTTGGCCTGCGTTGCACGAAGTGCTGCGCGACCCCGCTCGCAACATGTTCTACAACCACCTGGGGTTGGGCGAGGATCGCGGAGACGAAAAGGCGCTGTTGATTCGCCCTGACTGCGCGGACTTGCCCTATTTCTTGCGTGCGTACTTCGCGTTCAAGTGGCAGCTCCCGTTTGCGTATTCGGCGTGCTCACGTGGAACCGGAGGGCAGGGGCCCACGTGCCCAGGTTGGACTTCGATCGCCTCAGCGAAGACCTCGCGGCGCGCAGGAACCGTGTCGTCGTTTGGTCACTTCATCAGGTGGACTCTCGCCGACGGCGTGCACTCGGGCTCAGCGCGCACGCTGCTCGACGATGACGAAACGGATCATTACGGCGTTTCCCTTTCGACCGAGAGTATCCGGCCCGGCACGATCTACGCCGACCCTTACGGCCACGTGCTCGTGGTGGCCAAGCGCATCGCGCAGACGAAAGGTCAAGCAGGTTTACTGCTCGCCGTCGATGGTCAACCCGATGGT
>CAMBEV010000236.1 GCA_945865595.1 Nannocystis exedens
CGGGCATCGTGCACTGCTGAGCGGAACGTTTCACTACCTTCAGTACGATCGTCCGCCGGCGGTTACGACCCCGCCGCCAGGGCCTTTGCTGTTCGACCTTTCCGCCGATCCTGGCGAGCGTCGCAATGTGATCACCGAGCGGCCGGACATCGCTGCACGGATGCGCGACCAGCTGCTTACGGGGGCAGGGCAAGAAGCGCCTCCGTCGGCGTCAGAGCCGCGTTTCGCCTTCCGCTTTTCGGGCGCGGGCAAGGTGAAGCGTGTTCGCGCATCCATTCGCTTTGAGAAGCCTCCTGCGCTGGTGCCTGTCGGGATCACGATGGAAGAATTGCGCGCCGACGGCACGCAGGTCGAGGTGGCCCTCTCGACGGTTCCCGGAGCAGTCGTGGGCTTCGATGCTATCGGCGTTCAGAATTCGATACAGTGGCAGTTCTATTTTGACGAGGTGCGCGTCGATGGCCATGAACTTGGGGGTCCGCACGGCCTTCCGTTGCGTCTTGCGCGAGGTGGGGCCCGAAGCCGCGCTGCCTTCTCAGAGATCGCGGCATCGGCAATTACCTTGATTGATCCGATGGTTGACGATGGCGTATTTGTGGCCCTGCTCGGTCGCGAGTCGCTTGAAGAGACGCGAGGCACAGGCGCCGAGATGCACAGGGCGCTCGAAGACTGGGGTTACGCTACCAAGAAACCCGGCGGTTTACGGTAGGGTCCCCAGGCAAGTTGATCTAGGTTCACGGACCGGATGCGCCTCTCGTCTTTGCTCGGGCCCGACATCAGGCAGGTCTTAAAGGAAGACCCAGAGCAGCTCCGCGTCTTGCTCGACGAGCTTCACCCCGAAGACCTCGCCGACATCGTTTCCGAGCTCGAGCCCGAAGAGGCCGCTGAGCTTCTCGCGCGTGTACCCGCAAGAGACGCGGCGCCGATCTTCGAGCGGCTCGAAGAGCACGAGCAAGAAGAGATCGCCTCAGAGATGCCGCCCGAATCGGTCGCGCACATCGCGAGCGAAATGGAGGCCGACGATCGCGCTGATCTCCTCAACGCGCTTTCCGAGGAGTTCGGCGAGCAGGTTCTCGAGAACCTCAAGCGCGTCGACCCCGAGGCCGCTGAAGAAGTTCGAGAGATCGAGAGCTGGCCGGACCATTCGGCGGGTCGCTTGATGAACCCAAAGTTCGTTGCGGTCAGTCCAGGCATGCGCGTCGAGGAAGCCCTCGCGGCGATCCGCAGTCACGCGAGGGGCAACAACGAATTCATCTACACGGCATACGCGCTCGAGGGCGATCGGCTCGTGGGCGTGATCTCGGTCCGAGACCTCATCCTTGCTGAGCCTCGCGATCGCCTCTCGCCGCATCTGCGCCGCAACCTCATCAGTGTGCTTCCGACCGACGACCAAGAGGAAGTCGCCCGCAAGATGGCCAAGTATGACCTCAACGCGATCCCCGTCATGGATCATCGTGGCGAGATCCTCGGCATCGTGACGATCGACGACGCACTCGACGTGCTGACCGCTGAGCAAACCGAAGACGTGCAGCGTTTGGCGGGCATTGAGCCCCTCGACATGCCCTACTTCAAGACTGGCTTTCTCGAGTTCATTCGCAAGCGAGGCGTCTGGCTCGTCGCGCTCTTTCTCGGCGAGTTCTTCACGCAGACGGCGCTGCGTCATTACGACCCGGTGTTCGAAGCCGTCAAAGGCGCCACCTATTATATCCCCCTCTTGATCTCGGCGGGTGGCAACTCGGGTTCGCAGAGCTCCACCTTGATCATCCGGGGCATGGCGGTGGGCGAGATTCGCCTTCAAGACTGGTGGCGCATCCTCATCCGTGAGCTCGCGATGGGCACCGTTCTAGGGGCGATCCTCGGCGCGATCGGTTTTGTGCGCGTGATGATGTACCACGACCAGACGGTCGGCTTCGCGTTGACGATCGCGCTCACGCTCATCGCCATTTGTGTCACCGGTTGCACGCTGGGCGCGATGATCCCCATGTTTCTCAAGCGTTTGGGCCTCGATCCTGCGACCAGCTCCACGCCGTTCATCGCCAGCTTGGTCGACGTTGTCGGCATCATCGTTTTTGTGCAGATCGCCAAGGTTGTGCTCGCAAAGGTGATCGCGGGTGCGGGGGCTCACGCCTGGTACGGCTCAGCTGGCCTCTTGCCCTTTTGGACCTGAGCGCGCGCGTTTCAGGCAATGCGCGAGCAAAAAGCACCTTTGAGTTTCACTTTTTTGAGAGAGTTCGAATATTGTGTCGCGCGTATCGTCTGACTTGGCAGGAGGCCCAAGCAAGGGCTCTCTGAAGAAGTTTCCAAGCCGCGACGCACCAGGCGTTGCGGTGACAATGATCAATCTGGGAGGAATGCGTAATGAACAAGGGTCTTTTGGCGGTTGTGGTCGGTTTGTCGATTTCGGGTAGCGCGATGGCGGGAACGGCCCCAGCCGGCTGGCAGTCGAACCCGCTCCTCTGCCCTGCGGTGAAGGATTTCGTTGAGCAGAGCAAGGCCCTCAAGGACGCACGGGCGAAGCTCGAAGCTGCGGACACGGCCGAAAAGGCACTCGACAAGGCTCTCGCGGATGCGAAAGACGCGGAAGTCGCCATGGATAAGGTTCTCAAGGAGAACCCCACGAGCGATGCAGTGAAGGCAGCCGAAACGGCAACCGATGTCGCGCTGAAGGCAGTCGTGGCAGCAGAACTTGAGTCCGACAAGAAGCTCAAGGAAGCCAGCGAAGCGGTGAAGGCCGCCGAAAAAGAGAAGGCCGCTGACCGCAAAGAGATGATTGCGGCGATCGTCGCGTTCCGCGTGCGCGCGAACGCCCGGGCGAACATGATGAAGGAGGGCCGCGAGTTCCGCAAGGCTCAGGCCCAGTACAGAAACGCCCAGAGGAAACTCTCCGCGGCTTCGATCAACTACTACGTCAAGTGCACCGACAAGAAGGACAGCAAGTAAGCACCTTCGCTCTACATGTGGCGACGACGCCGGGTGATTCGTTCACTCGGCGTTTCGCCTTTTGTGGGCACGCTCAGGCTTCCTCAACCCAGCCGATAATGCATGCCGGGTTCCCCGCAACGATCGCCCTTGCCGGCACGTCCTTCGTGACCACCGCGCCGGCCCCGACAAATGCGTCTTGCCCGATGCGCACGGGCGCCACCAAAATCGCCCCCGCTCCGAGCGTCGCCCCTCGTTCCACGATGGTCCGGTCCCAATGGGGTGCACGGCTGTAGGCCGCGCGAGGGTAGCGCACGTTGGTAAAGATAACCGCAGGACCCACGAAGACGTCTTCTCCGAGTTGCACGCCGGCCCAAACGCTCGTGTGGCTCTGAATGCGCGTGCCGCTTCCGACTTTTGCGCCCGCTAAAACCATGCAGAATGCACCGATAACGACGTCGGTCCCGAGGTCAGCTTCGGGCGCAACGACACTTGGCGGATGCACGATCGCGCTCGCGCCCGTGCGGACGCGCTTCTCGGGAGGCGGAACGCCTGCAATCGCCCAGCGATCGAGCCAAGCCTTCGACAAACTCATGGCGTCTCTGTAGTTTGCGGGACCATGGCCGTCACCTACCTTCGAGCTGGAGTCGATACCGAGCGTGGTGATGCGCTCGTCGATCGCATTGGGCCTCTGGCCAAGGCAACGCGCATCGCCGAAGTGATCGGTGACGTAGGGGGCTTCGCGGGATTGTGCCGCGTGCCCTCTGACGTCGACGAACCCGTGCTCGTCAGCGGAACGGACGGCGTAGGCACCAAGCTGAAGGTCGCATTCGCCACCAAGAAACACGAGACGATTGGCATCGATCTGGTCGCGATGTGCGTGAACGACGTGATCACGACCGGTGCAAGGCCGCTCTTTTTCCTCGACTACTTCGGCACGGGCAAGTTGGATGTCGACGTCGCGCACGCCGTTATTTCCGGGATCGCAGAGGGTTGCAAACTCGCTGGGTGTGCCCTGCTGGGCGGCGAAACGGCCGAGCTCCCGAGCATGTACGCTGACGGTGAGTACGACCTTGCGGGCTTTTCGGTGGGTGTCGTTGCGCGATCCAAGTTGATCGACGCACAGCGTGTCGTCGCCGGCGACGTTGCCATCGCGCTGCCATCGAGCGGTCTGCACTCCAACGGCTACGCGCTTGCCCGGCACGTGCTTCTCGAAAAGGCGGGACTCGACCTGGAGGCGACGCCACCTGAACTTGGCGGCCAAACGTTGGGTCAAGCGATGCTCGAACCCACGCGCATCTACGCTCGTGCGGTCGCGCATATAGTCAACAAGGTTGATGTTCGAGCAATGGCTCACATCACGGGCGGTGGTCTCCCCGGCAACATTCCGCGCGTGTTGCCCGACGGCCTCGGCTTGCGCGTCACGGGCCTTCCAGCGAGGCCGGCACTGATGCAGCTCATCGCGACCTTGGGGCCTGTCGAAGATGCCGAGCTCGCGCGCACCTTCAACCTTGGTGTGGGCTTTGTGTTCATTGTGCCGGAGCAAGACCGCGCCGCCGCGATCGGGCTTCTGAAAGCCGCGGGCGAAGCACCCTTCGTCCTTGGTCATGTTGAGCGTTGCGGCGACGTCGCCTTCGAAGAGCGTGTGAGTTTTCCATGAGCTTCAACGTTGGTGTGCTCACGTCGGGCGGCGGCAGTAACCTTCAGGCGTTGCTCGATCGCGTGGCCGATCACACGCTGCCTGCGACAATCGTCAAGGTGATTTCCAATGTGGCGAACGCCGGTGCGCTTAGTCGCGCTGAGCGTGCTGGTGTTCCATCGTGCGTCATTGACCATCGTGCGTTTCCCTCGCGCGAAGCCTTTGACCAAGCTGTCGTTGATGAGTTACGAGGCGCCTGCGTGGAGCTTGTCGTGCTGGCAGGCTTCATGCGGGTTGTGACGCCCGTGCTGCTGAACGCGTTTCGGTATCGTGTGGTTAACGTGCATCCTGCGCTGCTGCCTGCATTTCCAGGGATGCATGGTGCGAGGCAGGCGCTCAACTATGGGGTGCGCGTGGCGGGTTGTACGGTTCACTTGGTTGACCATGGCGTCGACACCGGGCCGATCTTGGCACAGGCGTCGGTCAATGTGCTTGACAATGATGACGAGGCTTCGTTAGTCGCGCGCATTCAAACTGAAGAGCACCGGCTTCTCCCAGAGGTGGTGCGCTGGTTTGCTGAGGGGCGCGTGTCCGTTGTCGAGGGTGAGGGGCGCCCGTGCGCGCGAATTCGTGCGGAGAACCGCGGATGAGCCAACACTTCGACGTCGTTGTGGTGGGCGCGTCGCTCGGCCCGTTGGCGGCAGCATCGCTGCTCGCACGTCGCGGGTTCCGAGTTCTGGTCCTCGGACACCACGACAGGCCGCCCACGTACAACTACGAGGGGCACGTTTTGTACCGGCGTGTCTCACAGTTTGCGGTCTTCGGTTCACGCGCGTGGGCTCGTGTCCTGGGCGAACTTGCGCAGCAGCAACCGATGCGGCGCAGGCTCGCTCTGCTCGATCCGATGTTTCAGGTGCTTTCGCCCGGCATGAGGCTCGATGCCTGGCGCGACGGCGCTCGATTCTTGCGGGTCTTCGAGCGAGCCCATCCCGATCTCGGCGAAGCAGTCGCGACCTTGTATTCGCGGCTGTCACACCTTAACGAGGCGACTGACAAGCTGCTTGACGACGATATCATCATGCCGCCAGGCACATTTTTGGAGCGTCAGCGGGCGGCTAAATGGAGAAAGCTCCCATTCGCGGCTGAGCACTCGCCGTGTGCCATCGCGAACGTCGACGACGGGCATCCGTTTGCAATTCAGTTTGAAGCGATCTCGCGCAGTCTGGGGTACGCGTGGCCCTCGAGTGCGCTCGGCCTCGCTCGGGTGCATGCGCTCGCCACACGCGGGCCGATGGCGCTGCCTGGTGGGGACCGGGCGTGGATACAGTTCTTTCGCGAGCGCATCGAAGCTCATGGTGGTCTCGTGAAAGAACGAGGTCGCGCGCACCGGATCGAT
>CAMBEV010000237.1 GCA_945865595.1 Nannocystis exedens
TGGGCATCATGACCTCGTAGTCATTCTTGTTACTTTTGGCTTGTTACTTTTGGCTTGTTACTTTTGGCTTGTTACTTTTGGCTTGTTACTTTTGGCTTGTTACTTTTGGCTTGTTACTTTTGGCTTGTTACTTTTCCGTTGTCGATTCGGCAGCAACGGCCTCGTCGGCTGGTGCATCGGCTGGAGCATCGGTGATGATCGACTTGCTCTCGATAAAGTCCAAGATTTTATCTTCGAGGATCATGCCGATGAGAATGTTGCGGCGATTGGGGTCGCGGTACTCAACCTTCAACTTCGCGACGTTCTTCCCCGTTTCTTCGGCGAGTTCGACGAAGCCCTTCTCGATGTCCTCGTCGGTCACCTTGAAGCCATTGAGCTTGGCGATGGCCGCCATCAAAAGCCCCGCGCGCACTTTGCGCTCTGCGTCTTTGCGAACGTTCTCTTGAATGTTCTTCACCTGATCTTCGGTGAACTGAGCGCGTGCGCGCGTCGCCTGCTGGCCTATCTCCTGCAGCATCATGTTGGCCTGCTGCGCGACCAAGCTCTGTGGAACCTCGATGGGGTTCCTCTCGTTGAGCCTTGAGACGATCTGCTCTGCAAGCGCGATCTCGCCCTGCTCTTTGATCGCCTTCTCGAGCTTGGTGTGGATGTCCGCACGAAGCTCCACAAGCGTCTCGAAGTTCGCCACCTTCTTGGCGAGGGCATCGTCAAGCGCTGGAAGTACTTTCTCTTTGATCTCGAGAAGCGTGACGTTGAGCTGGCCCAGCTTGTTGCGAATCTCTTTTTGTGGATGCTGTCCTGGAAATGTAATGTCGGCAGTTACTTGCTCGCCGACCTTCTTGCCGACAAGTGCTGCGTCGACCTCTGGCAGCAGCGACGACGAACCGAGTTCGACCTGCACGCCTTTGCCCTCAGCGTCCTTACGAAGCTTGCCTTCGACTTCGACGGTGAAGTCAATGGTGAGCACGTCTCCGGTCACGGCTCCGCGCGCAGGATCGGGAACCTTCAACTCAACGAGGCGTTGTTGTAAGCCCGCAAGCTGCTCTTCGACAGCCTTCTCGTCAGCAACCTTCGTTGATCGCGAGAGCTCGAAGCCTTCGAAGTCGACCTTCTCGACATCGGGCTGAACTTCGAAGCGTGCCTTGTATTGAAAGGCTGCGTTCACTTCGAACTTGAGCGGCTCGACTTGCGGCTGATTGATGGGCGTCACCGCCTTCTCTTCGAGCGCCTTGGGCAAGGTGTCATTGACAAGTTGATTGACGACATCGCGCTGCACTTGCGGGGCAAACATCCTTTGCAAGATATTGCGGGGCGCCTTGCCTTGGCGAAAGCCCTTGATCTGCGCCTTCTTGGCGAGCTCGGTGTAGGCCTTTTCGAGCTCTGCCTTCACGGTATCGGCCGGAACGGCAACTTCGAGCTCCATCACGACTGAGGAAATACGCTGGACGGTGACTTGCATAGGGCGTGCGAAGTTACAGTTTGGTGCAAAGGCGTCAAGAAGCGTTGTCAGTCGGGGGACAAAACGAAAAAGCCCGCGCACTCGAGGCAGAGCCGCGGGCACCGACTTCCGGGAGGACAATCGGCAAGTTTATTGACGACGCGAGTCAGTACTTGTCGTTGTCTTTGCGATCGGGGTCATACTCGTCGACGGTGTCGTCGAAGAGCAGGTCGCTTTGACCCATCATCGTTTCTTGCACGAGGTCTTCGAGCGAAAACCCGACCTTGTTCCCTGGCCGCAACTCTTCGCGCTCAAACTCTTCGATGCTTCGATAGCTCTTCGGAAAACCCATCGTTCCTCCTCGTTCACCGACAAGACAAACCCCGCCCGGGTCGCACGCCTTGTGCAACCAAGCTCAAACCCTTGACGCTCCTGCTTCTCTGCGTCCTCCGCGCTTCAGCGCGCGCGTCGCGCTTTCTGAAAGGCGCTAAAATCGATCACTCGTGCTTCCATTTGCGGACGATCGGTCTGCCAAAATTGTTCGCGTTGGATCCGATCGCGCGCTTCTGACGCCTCGTCGACCCACCACGTTCTGTTCACTTTTTGACCGCTCATGGTGACCTTCGTTTCGCCGCTATAGACTCACAGTGACCTACATCTTCCGACAACGTACTACGTGACCTCCAGAGGACGAAGAAAAGTGCAACGAAATTCTTCACGCACTGATTCGATGCAGCGGAACCCGCGATCCGGTAGAAGCCTGACGCTCTGATGAGTGCGTCTAAGGCCTGTCACGTAGTTGCGGTCGTGAATCAAAAAGGTGGCGTCGGAAAGACGACCACCGCCGTGAATCTTGCCGCCAGTCTTGCGGCGGCTGAGCGGCAAACATTGCTGATCGACGTCGACCCGCAAGGCAACGCAACGAGCGGCCTCGGGATTCGCGCGGGCGCGTTCGTCAAGACAGTTTACGATGTGTTGATCGGACGGGCGACACTCGCTGAGGCGTCGGTCGCTACCGAAGTACGCAATCTGACGCTCGTGCCCGCGACGCAAGATCTTGTGGCGGTCGAAATCGAATTGGTCGATGCCAGCGATCGTGCACTTCGATTGCGCGAGGCCATCACGGCTCATTTGTCGCAGAACAAGGTCGACTACATTTTGTTCGACTGTCCGCCGTCGCTTGGGCTTCTCACCCTCAACGCACTCGTTGCGGCGAGCGAAGTGATCGTTCCGCTTCAGTGCGAGTACTACGCACTCGAAGGCCTCACACATCTGATGGCGACGATCGACCGTGTGCGCGCAGGGCTGAATCCGAAGATCGACGTGCGAGGCGTCGTGCTCACGATGTTCGATCCGCGCAACAACCTCGCCCATCAGGTGGCCACCGAAGTGAGAGGACACTTTCACGTGTTCGACTCGGTCATCCCGCGCAACATTCGTCTCTCCGAAGCGCCTTCGCACGGCAAGCCTGCGTTACTTTACGACGTGCAATCAAAGGGCGCGCAGGGCTACCTGTCGCTCGCGCGTGAGTTGATCACGCAGGATGCATCTTGATGACGACCACCGATCCGAAGCGACGCGCGTTGGGGCGCGGGCTCGAAGCGCTTCTTCCGGCTGCCAGCCCACCGGCAGCTTACGGTGACAAGAGCGTGTTCTCGTGTCCTCTCGAGAAGATCGCGCCGCAAAAGGGTCAGCCCCGACAGCACTTCGACGCCGCGCGACTCGACGAGCTCACAAGGTCCATTCGCGAACACGGCCTTATTGAACCGCTCGTGGTTCGACGTGTCGGCGGTAGCGACAAGTTCGAACTGATTGCAGGCGAACGTCGGTGGCGGGCGCTGCAAAAGGCGGGCGTGCTCGAGGCGCTCGTCGTCGTGAAAGACGTAACCCCGTCGAGTGCATTTGAGCTCGCGCTCATCGAAAACGTGCAGCGTGAAGACCTGAATCCGGTCGAACTTGCAGAGTCGCTCGATCGCCTTGTTCGCGAGCACGGCTACACCCAAGAGAAGCTCGCTGAGCGCCTCGGCAAAGATCGCACGACGATTACAAATACACTGCGTCTGTTGAAGCTGCCGCCGAACGTGCGCCACAAGGTGATCACGGGCGAGCTGAGCGAAGGCCACGCCCGCGCGCTCTTGGGTGCAAAAGACGTGTCGAAGATCGAAGACCTCGCCGATCGCGTGATGCGTGGGCGGCTGAACGTTCGAGCGACCGAGCAGCTTGTGAAGGGCTCTGCCACCGGAAAAGGCGGCAACGACGCACGCACCGCGAAACAGAAGACCGCCGCGGTTCGTGATCTTGAAACGCGCCTCACACGAGCCCTCGGAACGAAGGTCGAAGTTCGCGACAGTGGCAACAAGGGCGAGGTCGTGATTCCGTACGGCGACCTCGATCAGCTGGACCGTCTGATCGACAAGTTGCTTACCTAGGAGACCGTCACCTCGCCGCCTCAAGAAACACGCCCTTGTGCCTCACGAGCCTCGAGAGCCTCGCTGTTGCCGCATCAACCGTGTTGCTGAGCAAGTACGCGATCGTCATGGGGCCCACACCGCCAGGAACGGGCGTAACGGCACTGGCAACTTCCTTGACTTCATCAAAGGCGACGTCGCCTACGAGGACAAACTTACCGTCGCGCTCGATGCGATTGATGCCGACGTCGATCACGACGGCGCCTGGCTTCACCCAATCGCCTCGCACGAGCTCGGGCCTTCCGACCGCAGCCACAAGCACATCGGCAGTGCGACACAGCGCAGGCAAATCGCGCGTGCGTGAGTGTGCAATGGTAACGGTCGCGTTTTCTTTGAGCAGCAATTGAGCCACCGGCTTGCCGACGATGTTGCTGCGGCCCAAGACGACGGCGTGTGCTCCGTCGAGCGAAATGCCTGACTCAGCGAGTAGGCGCATGCAGCCGATGGGCGTGCACGGAACCAATGCGGAACGCCCTGATGAAAGGAGCCCCGTGTTCACGTGGTGAAAACCGTCAACGTCCTTACCTGCATCGATGGCATCGAGTACCCGCTCCTCGTTGATGTGCTTCGGCAGCGGGAGCTGAACCAGGATGCCATCGACATTGGGGTCGCGGTTGAGTTCGTCAATTTTGTGTAACAACTCGGCTTCGGTCGTTGTTCCAGGGAGCGTGTGCAGTGCGCCACGGATGCCGACTTCCTTTGCCGTTCTCTCCTTGTTGCGCGTGTAGACGACGCTCGCGGGATTTTCACCGACGAGAATGACGTCGAGGCCGGGGGGGCGACCGTGACGCCCGACGAAGGCGTTCACCTTCTCTTTGACCTCTTCGCGAACCTTCGCCGAGAGCGCCTTTCCGTCAAGCACCTTACCGTTCAACATTGCGCGCCATCATACGCCTTATTCGCTGATCTGTTGCGCAAGGTAGTTGCTTTCGCCAACTTGCTTGACGAGTTCCAATTGCGCCTCGAGCCAATCGACGTGCTCTTCTTCGGACGTGAGAATCCGCGTAAGCATCGCTTCAGTACCGTTGTCACCGACGTCGCGCGCGAGCTGAATGCCGCGGTTCAACCGCGGAATCGCTTCGCACTCGACCGCGTAGTCGTTCTTGAGCATCTCGACGACCGTCTGCCCGACGTTCACTTTCGAGACCCGCTGCACGTTCGGCAGGCCTTCGAGATAGAGGACGCGCTCGATCAATTGATCGGCGTGCTTCATCTCGTCGATCGATTCGGCGCGGATCTTTTGACCCAGCCGCTTGTAGCCCCAGTTGAGGCACATCTTCGCGTGCAAGAAGTACTGGTTGACGGCGGTGAGCTCGCCCGTGAGTACTTCGTTCAATAGGTCGATAACTTTGGGGTCGCCCTTCATGCTTCCAAGAGAGCACCGCAACGCGCAGCCCGCAAGGGCCGACGCGCAAATTCATCAATCGTTACCAGTACTTGCACATCGTGTTGAAATTCACTTTCGATCAGGACTCTCTGCGCTGTCGTCGTCCAGCAACGCTTCGTCGTCGTCGTCCAGTTCCGCTGCCGCATCTTCGAGTTCAGCGGCCGGATCGGGTTCCGGCTGTTGCTTCTGCGGGCCGAACGAAATGCGCAGCTGCATCAGCGCCCCTGCTGGCGCGAACGCCCACGTGGCCGACGCCGGGCGCTTAAGGGTGAAGACGAGCTGAACGTCGTCTTTGACCTGAACGAGACGGGCCGACGAGACGGGCGTAGAAAAGAACTTCGTTCGCAGCGGATTGCGATTGTTCCGGAGCGCGGCGCGCGCGCCCTTGATCACGTAGACCAACCGGTCCTCGCTCTTCTTCACTTCAACCGGGCTCTTGCGCGACAAGTTCACGAAGAATGTCGAACTCGCTCCCGGTTGCGGCTCAAACCCCGGCTGCCATACATCGGTGAGATCCTTTTTCTGCCGCGCAGGCGCCCGCTTCGCGTGAGGCTTCCCGCGAGACATCGGAGCCGATGGCGGCGGCTTCGCAGGTCGACTCCACCCGTAGCCAGTGGCAGG
>CAMBEV010000238.1 GCA_945865595.1 Nannocystis exedens
TTGTCGCCCTTGCGTTAGCCGAGCCGCTCTGCACGCTACGGCAAGACGTGTTGAGCGAGCACGAAGTGCGAAAGCCAGAGCTGCGCGCCGCGCTTGCGTGGCTAGAGACGAACCAGCTTCAGTCGCTGACGCTGGCCATCACCGAGGGCGTGGTCGTGGGTGCTCTTGCCTTGCCGAGTGGTGAAAGGCTTCGCACGCTCGTTCTCGAGGAAGTGTTGGCCGTCAAGGCGCTTACCGATGCCCTGGTGCTCGTTCTTGAATCGCGTGCGACGACGTCGCGATTGCTCGCTGATCGGCGTGAGCGCGACGAAGCGCTTGTTCGCGCCGAAGGAACGATCGAGCAGCGTGATTACGCCCTTTCGCTCGAAGCGGGTCGTCATCAGGCCGCGACCCACCGGCTCGCTCGTCCAACGGCCGTGGGGCTGTACTCCCCAGCGCAGCGCCTCGCCTATGAGGCGATCGAGAGGCGTGTGGTGCATGGCGCGACGGTGATGGTGGCAACCGACGGTACGCTCGACCCAATTCCCTACTTGGCGCGCGCGCACCTCTCGGGTGCACGCAAGCGGGGAGCGCTCGTTGTGGTGGACGGCACGCTCTCACGCGAGCATGCGATCGATCGATGGAAGGACCCAGAAGTGTCACCCTTCGCTCTCGCGTCGGGAGGGCTCCTCGTGCTGTCAGACGCTTTTTGCTTGCCGCTCGACGTTCAGGAGCTCATCGCACGGGTTCACCTTGAACGCCGGCCGCCGTGGGAGCGCGCCGACATGCTCGATTTGCAAGTGGCCGTGACCTATTGCGGCGACCTTGAGCAGTGGAGAGCGCGAGGAGCGATACACCCGCTCTTTGAGTCGCGATTTCAGCTGTCTGACGGCTCGCACGCGCGCCTCCCGTCACTAAGCGAACGGGCTGAGGATCTGAGGGCAGTGTTCGCGGATGCTCTCGCTCGCGAAGGCATGCGGCTATTCGGGGAGCCGCTCGGGATCGAGACCGCTGCGGTGGCTCGCTTTTTTGACCATCCCTTTGAGGGGGGTGACGTCGAACTCGCCTTTATCGTTCAGGTGCTTGTCAGAACGGTGAAGGGGCGCGCAGTCACTGCCGACGATGTCGAACACGTGCTGCATCAGCAGCGATGGCTTGTGGCAAACGATGGTTAGTGAGCGCGCGGACCCGCGGCAGGTGCCTTCGCATTGGCGCTTGCCTTGATGGCAGGCAAATAGACGATCACGCGTGTGCCCGCAGCGAGCGTGTCCTTGCGGCTTTTCTGGTTCACTCGCTCCATCGTCTTGGCGGCGACTCCGTAGCGGCGACCGATGCTCTCCAGCGTCTCGCCCTGCTTTGCAACAACGACGGCGCGTCGAAAGCCCTTCTCTTTCTCGAGCTTCGCGAAGAAGGCGTCAGACCCAACGCTGACGATCTGCACGTCCTTCTCTTCGAGATAGCGCACGTCGTCGAGCTCAGCATCGTTTTCCACGAAGACCTGCAGGCTCATGCCGTCGAACAAGCGCGCGGCAGGATCAAGCTCGTTCCACTTGCGGAGCTCATCGAGCGAAACGTCAAACGCCTTGCCGATCCCTTCGAGCGTGTCGCCCGCAAGGACGCGGTAGAAGACGCGGCGCGTGTCCTCGATCTTGAACTCATGCGCGGGAACGACCATGCGCGGCTTTTCGGTTGCGGCCAATTTGTTACTCGCCGTGATCTCTTTTGCCTTCGGAACCACAAGGACGCTTCCGCCGCGAATGGTCTCGCCCCGCGCAATCGCGTTGAGCGCAACGAGTTTGGCGGTGGTTGTGCCGTGCGCTTCAGCCACGTCCTCGAGCGTTTCGCCAAATCGAACCGTGCAGGTTTCGACGGGTTCCTTCGCGCGCAAGCTAGCCAATTGATCTTCGCAAGCCTTCCCATGACCTTTAGGGATCTTGACCATGTAAGGCTTCGACAGGACGGGCGGGGCACGTTGCGCGCGCAGTTCAGGGTTGAGCGCGACGACCTCTTGGGCAGGAACCTTCGCCGCCTGTGCAACGGTCGCGAGCGCAGTGCCTGCGGGCACCGAGACCTCGTCAAATTCGATGGGCGCTTCGGCGATGAGGTCTTTGTACCCAAACGCCTCGAGGTTGCGCGAGACGATCGCCGCCGCGACGATCTTGGGAACGTAAAGGGTTGCCTCCCACGGGAGCGCGCTCTCAGTGTGCGAAAGTGTCCAATAGTCGTTACAATTATAACGCTTGATGACCGCCGTCATCGCGCCGTAGCCCATGTCGTAGGAAGCCATTGCGAGCTCCCAGGTGCCGAAGCGCTGATAGAGATCCGCGAGGTAGTCGACGGCGGCTTCGGTCGATTGCGCGAAGTTGAGCCGTTGATCGACCCAACGGTCGATGGGAAGGCCGTAGGAGTGCGCGGCTGCAGGCGTAAATTGCCACATCCCTGCGGCTCCTGCGGAGCTTCGCGCGCCGGTGTGAAACCCGGACTCCATCATCGCAAGGAAGAGAAGGTCTGTGGGCAGGCCCTTCTTCCGCAAAATGGACTGTATGTGGTTACGATATCGGCCCGACCGTTTGTACAGAACGCTGAACGTGTTGCGGCCCCGAGGGTCGCTCTTGAAGAACTCGAGGTAGCGGACGAGGCGCGCGTCCCACCTGACGGGTAGATCGGAGAGCACGAGCTTGGCCGCCCAATCGGGACGCACTGTGGTGGCGGGCGCAGGCGCTGCAGCTGCAGATGGCGCTGGAGCGGGTTCGGATGAAGGCGATGTGGGATCGTCAAGGAGTGGTACGTTTTCGTCCGTGCGCACGGGTGAGTCCAAACCGGTCGGAAGCGACGAGCGATTCGCATCGAGCGCAGGCAGGAAGACCTCGCGCTCGGCTACCCGCAGGGCTGCGAGCTCCGGAGTTTCGGCGGGGGCGTGGAGATCGTCGCGAAGGGTGCCGGCCGCGACATGCCGCCGCGCACGCTCGTCGACGACGCGTGTGGTTCCTGCGGCGCTTGCTGGAGCGACGGGCTTCGCGTTGGCTGCGAGGGCGCTCGACGTGCTGGTGAAGAGCACCAGCGCTATCGTCTGGAGCGCTGTGGTTCGGCCAGTCGCGCGCATCCCGTAGGAATTGTCACTGATCGCGGCGTTCGTCAAACTTCGCGCGGCAATCCGCTGATCGAATGCGCAGGATAGGGGCGGTGTACTACCCCGCCTCCGACGCCTCTTCTCCCGTCGCTTCGGGCAACGGCGGCAACTCGTCTGCGTCGAAGCCCTTAGGCACGCGGTAAATCTCAATCGTTGGCGGATACGTGTCGACGGTCGTCTCGACTTTGCGCTGACCGCCCGAAAAGTTGAGCACGCGTGCACGACGAATCGTAACCCCGCGGAGGCCCTTCTGTTTCGTCATGGGCTTTGCGACGCTGTCGTCCTCGACAATCTTGCGGGTGTACGGACTGCTGCCGACGACGCTATGGCTGTAGGTGACTGCGACGGGTTTCTCGCCGCCGAGGACCTCGACACGCAGCATGCTGGCGGTCACCTGCGTGTGAATCACGACGGGGAACTTGAACGGATTGCGGAACTTAAAATCGACCGCGGGGTAGACCACGGTCGCGTCGAGGCCGATCGGGATGTACGCGCTGGGGCGTGAATGGGGCAGTCGCTCGAGGATGTCGAGCCCGCCGAACATTGTTGCAGCATGCAATGTTGAAGCAACTTGACAAGTTCCGCCGCCAACGCCCTCGATCATCTCGCCGCGAAAAATCTCGCCCGCCTTTTGGAAGCCGTTCTCTTCGCTACGCGCGCCCACCACTTCGTTGAACGAGATCATCTGATTCGGTTGAAGCATCAAGCCGTTGATGCGCGCTGCGGCGACCTCGATGTTGCGCGCGCGGCGAGCGTAGCTGCCTCCGCGGCCGAAACGCGTTTCGTACGATGCGAGAACGGTGTCGATCGCTATCTTGGAGAGCTTGTCGCGCGATACTTGCGGCTTGAACGATCGCACCGCAATGCGCACCCTCGGTTCACCCGGCATGGAGGCCGCTTGCAAAATGGCGGCGATGGTGCCGTCAAGATCGATGTACCGGCCGTCTTTCTCGGGGACGACGGCATGCTTATCAAGGTCGAGCCGCGCCTCAACGGGAGCGGAATCGTGGCCTGTGCGAAGCGGGTCAACGAATCGGGCGACCGCATCAGCGTCGATTGAAAGTAACAGCGGAAGATCGATTTCGCCCCTACGCGCGCGACGAGCGAGGGCGACGCGCTCAAGTATGGGTGCGTTTCTACCAAGGGCGTCAATGAGCGCGGTGGTGTTTTCAAGGTCTGCGCTGACGCCAAGGTCAGCAAGTGTCTTCTCGGCCAGCAACGTTTCGCCGCTTGGCCCTTCGAGCGTGACCTTGACGGTGCGGTCGAGCATCTGCCTGGCGACTTCGCCAACGAATTGTCGGGTGTCAGCCCCTTGCGTTAGTGCCTCGCCGCGGACCCGCAGGCCCGCTATGGGTCCCTCTGGTGGAACCCACACGCGGTGGGCGAGGAGGGCCGAGGTCCCTGCGAAGGCGACCCAGACGGCGCAAAGGGCAAAGCGAACCTTGATGCTCATGGTGCGACCTAGAACGCCTGGGGAGCGTAACGCACTTCCCCGATCGGGCTCCAGCTTATGCAAATATACGGGCGGCGGCGCCTCACCCACTTGTGGGCGTTCGGTGACTTAACAGCGTACCATCGCTCGCGATCATGCCTGTGCTCCGCGCCACCCCGAACCAAGTGCTCGTCATGATCCTTGCGGGTGGCGAAGGCAAACGCTTGCACCCGCTCACCCTCGATCGTGCGAAGCCGGCGGTTCCGTTTGGAGGGCGCTACCGCATTATCGACATCGTCCTCTCGAACTTCGTCAACAGTGGCCTCGCGCGCATCAAGGTGTTGACGCAATACAAGAGCGCGTCGCTGGAAGAGCACATCGCGCGCGTCTGGCGGTTGGCTCCGATTCTTGACCAATACATCGAGGCGATTCCGGCGCAGCAGCGCACAGGGACCTCGTGGTTTCGCGGATCAGCGGACGCCGTTTTTCAGTGCCAGCACGTGATCGCAGACGAGCAGCCCGAGCTCGTGTGCATCTTTGGCGGCGACCACGTCTACAAAATGGACGTGCGGCAGATGATTGATGCGCACGTTGCCACGAAGGCCGACGTCACAGTGGCTGCGATTCCGGTTCCCAAGGCTGAGGCGCGCGACTTTGGCGTGATCGAGGCGGATGCAGAGGGGCGCATCGTCGGCTTTCACGAAAAAGTCGCCAACCCGCCAACCATGCCCGGCAATGATGAGATGTGCCTTGCCTCCATGGGCAACTACATCTTTCAAACCGACGTGCTTCTTCGCGAGCTTGACGAAGACGAAAAAATTGAAGACAGCCGGCACGACTTTGGCCACGACATCCTCCCGCGAATGGTCAAGCAGGGTGACAGTGTTCACATCTACGACTTCGCGACGAACATCGTTCCGGGCGAGCACGGCGAGGGCATTGGCTATTGGCGCGACATCGGAACCACCGACGCCTACTGGGAAGCGCAGATGGATCTCGTGGCGATTCACCCGCTCTTCAATTTGTACAATCGCAAGTGGCCCATTCGCACGGGTGTCACGCACGACCCGCCTGCAAAATTCGTCTTCCGGGATGAGGCGCAAGCGCGCGTGGGTATCGCGACCGACTCGCTCGTGTCGCATGGCTGCATCATCTCGGGTGGGCGCATTCATCGCAGCGTTCTTGGCGTCGGTTGCCGAATCAACTCGTTTAGCGAAATCGAAGAGTGCGTGCTCTTCGAGAATGTGCGCGTAGGCCGCCACGCCCGGATTCGTCGCGCGATCATTGACAAGGACGTTGAAATTCCGCCGAATACGGTGATCGGTTACGACCTTGAAGAAGACAAGAAGCGCTTC
>CAMBEV010000239.1 GCA_945865595.1 Nannocystis exedens
TGTGACACCGTGCTCGGTGAAGGCGTAGGGAGCAGTTCGGCGTCCGCCCCACGATCTTGAGGTGCCAGATTGGTACCTCAAGTTATCGAACTCTTCTTGTGTGAGTTGAAACATGTTGTGTGAGTTGAAACATGAAGTCTGCGGGGAAACGGTCGATGTTTCGCTTCACGGCGCGCACAATCGCTTTGGTTTCGACGCGGTAAGGGGACGCGAGATCGGCGTCGAGCATGATCCTCTCGCCGCGAAGAAGACGGATGGCACTCTCAATTCGACCTTCAAGGATCAGGGCAGAGTCGGTCACCGTGCACAACTACTCGCACGGTTCGAAAGAATCGTCGAGCACTCGACGACGATGACGGCCGTGACGACGTACCCGCAAGACGCCTCCGTCAAGGTCCTGCCGACCCCAGACCTCGCCGCCAAAAGGCCGCGCTCTGCAAGTAGCGGCAAGCCTCAGCGAACAACCTTCTCGCCCTCCGGCGGCACAGGCGCGTCGACCTCAATGTGGAACTCGACGCGCCGGTTCTCTTTGCGCCCCTCTTCGGTCTTGTTGTCGCCGACAGGTTTCTCGAGGCCGAGCCCCTTGGCGTAGATGCGCGTCTTGTCGATGCCCCGCTTCACGAGCCAGTTCATGACCGACGTCGCGCGCGCTTGGCTGAGTGCCTTATTGTAACCGGCGCCGCCAACATTGTCGGTATGGCCCTCAACGCGGACTTTCTTGATGTCCGCGTGTTCGGTAAGCACCTTGACGATCGCGAGAAGCACCTCCTCGCTCTGTGGGCCCTTGACGATGGCAGCGCTGCCAGTGACAAACTTCACCTGTTCGGTGATCTTGATCTGGTCGTCTTTGACGAACGCCATCGGGCAGCCATTCTTGGTCGGGTCTGGGTCAGGCTTTCCGGCCTCATCCGGACACGCGTCGTCTTCGTTCTTGATCGTGTCCTTGTCACGATCGGGGTCGGGACAGCCGTTGAGCTTCGGGTCTTCTGCTTGGATGCCGGGCACATCGGCGCACGCATCTTCGACGTTGAGAATCGTGTCCCTGTCGCGGTCGGGATCTGGGCAGCCGTTGTATTTGGGATCCTCCGACTTGATGCCCGCCTCGTCAGGGCAAGCGTCGGCCACGTTGAGCACAGTGTCCTTGTCGCGGTCGGGATCTGGGCAGCCGTTGTACTTGGGCTCTTCCGATCTGATGCCGGGGACATCGGGACATGCGTCCACACCGTCAAGAATGTTGTCTTTGTCGCGATCGTAGATCGGCTTCTTGTAGGGCTGGGCGACGCCGATCGTGATTAGCAATCTCGCGGTAGGTGAACCGATGCCGCGGTTGAGGCCCGCGCCAGTTGCGACACCAACGTCAATGCGGTTGACATAGCGTGCGCCCAACATCGCCTCGACTGGCGTCGAAATCTGCTTGAAAGCGCCGTCGTCGACGACCACCGTGCTGCCCGATATTTCGGGACCGATCGTGAGCTTGCGCTCGAGCAACTTGACACCCGCCGCCGCACCGAAGGCAACCTCGCTGCCCGTCGCGCCCGCTGGGAAACCGGCTTGCGTCGGCCTGTATTCAAACCCGATGCGACCTGCGTAGGCAAAGATGCCCGCATCGCCCGAAAGCAGCAGGCGCGGTTGCACACGCACCGAGCCGTCGCCGGTGTAGCTCTCTTGCGAGCCGGTCGGGAGAAAGATCTGCGTGCCAAAGGCCAAGGTGAGCGGGTCGCCATACTCTCCGAGCAACCTCACATCGGCGCTGAGGCGCACGTCGGCGACGCGGCGAACACTTGGCGCTGCATAGGAGACGCCGCTGACGATGACTGGCGCACCCTCGTTCGAGACGACGAATGGAACGTTGAGGCCCAGCCGGAAACGGTCAAGAAAGATGACGTTGCCGCCCATATGCAAGAACGATTGGCTACTCACGATCGAGCCACGGAACGAATCGTCGACGTTGTACGCTGCGAGCGACCGACCGGCGTAGTCGAAGGTCAGTCCCGCTGCCCATCGGAACCGTCCACGCAGATCGAGCGACTCATTCGCAAACCAGTTGCTGCCACGCTCAGCGGGATTGTGCCGGTTGATTCCGAAGCCTGTTGCAGCCGGTGCAGTCGGCGCCGTCTGCGCATGTGCGGAGGTCGCGAGCCCCATCGCGCCTGCGAGCGCGAGAAGACACAGATGGCGCGCGCTTTTCATCGGGTTTTCCTATCAGCAGTGCGCCGCTTCACGAAAGGTAATCCGTGTCGTCTGGCGCAGGGGTAGCGAATGTCGTGCGAGGCAGGGCTGCGGCTGCGTTGCTCTCGAGGCGACAGGTCCCGCTCTTCACGGCCCATGCCGTCGCGAACGTTGCATGTTGTCGCGCCGCGCTCTCAATGGCTTGGTAATCGAACTGATAAAATGCGGCCTGCGCGCGATCATGGTCAAGATCGAGGACGATGTACCCACGCTTGGTAATCTCGGCGTAGCGCATGTGCGGACTGTCTTCGACGATTGACCTACCAAGGCCAGCGAGCTGCTCGGCGAATCCCGGAGATGTAATGCCAGGAGTTACAAATTCGACGCCTATCGACCCTTTGCTCGTTGCCCGGTCGTAGACGGTTGGGTCCATTGGATTGAGCGTCAGCTCCATCGCCCACGAGGAGTGAATGTCGCCCGTGAGCGTGACGATGTTCAGTTCAGATGGTTTACCATCGATGATCACCTGAAAGAGTCGCTTGCGTGCCTCGGGGTAACCATCCCACTGGTCCTCATTAAGGTAGAGCGGCAGTTGCCCCATCATGACTTGCTGTCCCAGGACCTTCCACTTGGCCTTCGAAGCGAGCAGTTGTTCTTTGAGCCACGCCTCTTGGTCGTTGCCGAGGAGGGTGCGTGCAGGATCGCTCAGCTTCGGATCTTTGTTGCCCGTGACCTGTTGGTCGCGTCCCCAAAGACGCGTGTCGAGCATGATCAAATCCACGAGGTTGCCGTAGGCGAGGCGCCGGAAGATGCGACCGTCTGCCTGATCGCGAATTGGCATCCACTCTGAGTAGGCCTGCTCGCCCGCTCGTTTGCGCTCTGCCCATGACCCCTCGTTCGCCCCGTGGTTCTGAGCGCCGTCCTTCCACGCGTTGTTCGCCGTTTCGTGATCGTCCCAGATACAAATAAAGGGATGCTGCAGGTGAATCGCCATCACGCTGGCCTCGCGCTTGTAGAGCGCGTGCCTCGTTCGATAGTCTGCGAGCGTGATGCACTCGTTGAGCGGTTCGTACTTGCGAACGTCGCCGTAGCCACCTGTCTCGGGGGAGCCGTATTCGTAAATGTAATCGCCAAGATGAAGAATTGCGTCGAGGTCGGAGACCTCGGCCACGTCGGAATATCCATGGAAGTAGCCATGGGTGTAATTCGCGCACGAGACGACGCCGAAGCGGAGGCGATCCACTTCGCCGTTGGGGGCGGTCTTCGTGCGGGCGATGCGTGACACCTCGCCGAGTGCGGAGAACCGATAATAGTAGGTGGTGGCGGCGCTGAGATCGGTGACGTCGACCTTGGCGGTGTAGTCGCGCGCAGCGCTCGTCGTGAAGCTGCCCTTCTTGACAATGGTCTTCATGGCGACGTCGGTTGCGACCTCCCACGTGAGTTCGACCCTTGCGTCGGTGCTGGTCACGCGCGTCCATAGGATCACTGCGCTCGCGGTGGGATCGCCGCTTGCGACCCCATGCAAGAAGATTGTGCGCACCTTCTTCGTCGGCACCTCGGCGGGACTGTCGGTGTCAGGGGCGGGGGCGCTGCAACCGGTCTCGATCGCCGTGAGTGCGGTGGCGCCTGCGGCCGAGTGTAGCAGCGTGCGTCGCGAGATCTTCATGGCGCGCAGTATGTCAAACGCCCGTCGCGTTGGCTTCCCAAATGTACTTGTGCAGTTGCAGCTGCACGCGCACCGGGAGGCGATCCCGCAGCACCCAGTCGACGACGTCGCGTGTAGCGACTGTGCCAAAAACGGTGCTCGCTAGCAGATGGGGCGTGCGCCCGAGCAGCGCATGATCGTCAATTACCTTACGCATCCACTCGTAGTCTTCACGGCTACTGAGAACGAACTTGATCTCGTCGCGCGTCGTGATGTGCTCGAGGTTCGCGAAGCGGTTGCGGTGCGACTCGTTCGAGCCCGGCGCCTTCAGGTCCATGATTTTGTGAACGCGCGGGTCGACGTTCGAGACGTCGGCCTCGCCGCTCGTCTCGACCAGCACAGTCTTGCCCGCGTCGCATAGCTCGCGCATCAAATGAAACGAGCCCGGTTGCAAAAGCGGCTCACCTCCGGTCAGTTCGACCAGTGGCGTATCGAGCGCGAGCGCCTGCGCAAGCACGTCTGAGCGCTTCATGCGGGTCCCACCAAAGAAGGCCTGGGGGGTGTCACACCACGAGCAGCGCAGATTGCAACCCGTCGTGCGCACGAAGGTGCAACGCAATCCGGCGAACGACGATTCGCCCTGAATGCTTGCGTAAATCTCGTGAATAACGAGCGTGTCCTCTTTTGCCACGACCGGCGCCGTGTAGCTCGAATGCTCTCGCGTCGCGATAGGCTTCTTCTACAACAAGGGCACTGGGCACACGGCATTGCGCTTGACCCGATTTCGTGGACACGGCACCCATCACCTTTTAGGAGAGCATGTCGACTCAGATGCCCACCACCGACCTCGCGCTCTCACCCCACGGGAACCTGTACATCGAGGCATCTCTGCAGGACCTGGACGGTGTTGACCCCCAAGCAGACAGTCTTGTCGAACAGGCCTTTCTAAACGGTGTTGCGCACGGGCTGTTGCACCTGGGAGCTGCCGAGATCGATCGGGTCCTTCCTCCGGCCTATTCGTATTTCCGCGACTTCGCCAGGCGCTTTGTCACCGCGCTCTCGGTGGTGCCGGATCTAGAATCGGAGCGCGAAAGGGTCAAGGTGCCGGCACCGGCCACGTTCGACATCGATGCACTCGTGGCATCTGCGCCGCCCATGCGGGGGTTCGAATACCTGGCGTCGGCCGTGCTCGAAGAACTCTGGAGGCAGCTCGAGGCCGCGTTTCACGTCGAGATAAAGGCCTTCCCTGGGACGGTGCAGACCTATTTGCATCAAAAATCTCCCCTCTGGAACCTGGTCGGAAGGGTTCATTTTCACCTTGCGGAGAACAAACAAAACGAGGCTGAGCCCTTCGCATTTCTCGCCACGTACACCACGCGGATCAGCGCGAAGGCGAACGTACAGCACACGCCTCTTGGGCGAGCGCTTCAGGAATACTCTGGCACAGGAAACAAAAGCGCGCTGCTCGCACTTCTTCAGCCAGTCCAAAGGGCAGCTGCCGCGAGCCCGTTGCTCAGGGACCTTGTCGACTCCGGTGCGCTCTTCCACCCTCTTTCGTGGACGCCGAAACAAGCTCACCAATTCTTGCAGAGCATTCCCGCATTCGAAGCAGGAGGCATCGTTGTTCGTGTGCCGAATTGGTGGAACGGTAAGCGACCTTCACGCCCGAAAGTGAGCGTCCACGTGGGGAGTCGCCCGGCCTCTCAGCTCGGAATGAACGCCATGCTCGATTTCTCGGTGAACCTGACGCTCGACGGTGAGACACTCTCCGAGAAAGAACGACAACAAATCCTCGAGAGCAAAGACGGGCTGTCGCTCATCCGGGGTAAATGGATCGAACTCGACCGACAGAAGCTCGAGGAGGTTCTCGCCCATTGGAAGAGCGTGCAGCGCAAAGTTGCGAGCGAAGGTGTGTCGTTCAACCAGGGGATGCGCTTGCTCGCCGGGGTGCCGATCGGACTCGACCACGACGACGGTGCCGAGGGCGCCAGTTCCGAGACCGCGACGCCCGAATGGTCGGAGGTGATCGCTGGCGACTGGTTGACAAGTCTTCTTCACAACCTTCGC
>CAMBEV010000240.1 GCA_945865595.1 Nannocystis exedens
TGAAGCCGAAGTGACGAAGGTACGCGCAGCGCTCGGTGCGTAATTCGCGCCAATTCGTAACGGGGCTTGCTCATCATGAACGAATGGACGATTGAATCGATGCTCAAGTGGGCTGCCGAGGATTTTCGGCAGAAGGGGATCGATTCGCCACGCCTCGACGCTGAGGTGCTCCTGGCGCACGCGATTGGCACAACACGCATGCAGCTGATTCTCGACAGCAAGCGCCTGCTCGAGACCGGAGAGCTCGGTCGTTTTCGCGAGCTTGTCAAACGACGGCGCAATCGGGAGCCCGTTGCGTACCTGAAGGGTGAGCGCGAATTTTACGGCCGTCCGTTTCGCGTCGATGCGCGCGTGCTCGTGCCGCGACCTGAGACCGAACACTTGGTTGACGTAGCGCTTGCGCGAACCGCGTCGCGTTCGATGTCGCTGCGTGCGCTTGATGCGTGCACGGGTTCGGGGTGCGTTGCCATCACCATCGCCAAGGAGCGACCCACAAGCGTCGTCGTCGCCACCGATGTGTCTGGGGATGCGCTCGCCGTTGCACGCGACAATGCACTTCGCCTCGGCGCCTACAACGTGGCATTCGAAGAAGCGGACCTTTTTCCACGCTCCGGAACGTTCGACCTCATCGTGTCGAACCCGCCGTACATCGCGTCTGCTGAAATCGAGACGCTCGCTCCCGAGGTCTCGAAACACGAACCTCGTCTTGCGCTCGACGGTGGCGGCGACGGACTCGATATCGTGCGCCGGATCGTTGCAAGTGTGGGAAAGTTTCTTGACGTTGGCGGCGTGCTGGCGCTCGAGGTCGGCGACGGTGATGCGCCAAAGACCGCGGCGTTGCTCGATATCGCGTTTGACGATGTGCGCGTGCAGCGCGACTATGGGCAGATCGAGCGAATTGTGAGCGGCGTGCTTCGGGCGTGAGTAGTACACTCGCTCAATGGGCCGCGCGCTTGTGTTCGCCCTCATCTCGGCGTTCTTCCACTTCATCGTCATTCGCTGGGCCGCGCGATCGTTTCCACGGCTACGGCAATGGCGCCTGCCCATGGCCGTCGCAGCCGGCAGCGTCATCACGTTCGCGTTTCTCACAAGGGTCGCGACCTTGCGTGGGCTTGTACGCCTCCCTTCGAGCGTAAGCGCTCTGTTCGCTGGTGAAATGGCGTTCGTCGCCGCGACGGCGTTGCCGATTGTGCTCGTGCAAATCGTGGTGGGCGTGGTCGTGGCCTTCGTGGCTGGCACGCGGGCCGTTGCCGCGCGGGCACGCAAGAATCAACCGATGGCGACGCCACCTGTGTCCCAGGCTGATGGTCAAGGTACGGAACTGTCACGCCGCTTGATGATTGAACGCGGGGCAGGACTTGTCTTCGCGTCGGCGGCCGGTGGTACATTCGCGTGGGGTGCCATCAGAGGCCGCGTTGACTTCGAAACGATCGAAATCGTGGTGCGGCTGCCTGGCCTCCCTCGAGTGCTTGACGGCTACACGATCGCCCAAGTGTCCGACCTGCATGTCGGCACCTTTTGTGATGAAGATCACCTTCGCCTCGGCTTCGACCGCATCGTCAAGATGAGACCCGACCTCGTCGTCGCGACCGGTGACCTTGTCGACCACGACCCCGCCTACGCCAAGACAATGGCCGACGCACTCGCGAGCCTGCGCAGTGTCGCAAGAGATGGGGTGTCCGCCATTTTAGGCAACCATGATCACTATACGGGCCGCTCGCAAATCGTGCGCGCGCTTCGCGATTCGGGGGTGAACATCCTGGTCAACGAGGGTCGCATCATTCGTCCGAACGACGGCGGCGGCTTCGCCTTGCTGGGTGTCGACGATCTGTACGCGGCGCGACTGAGGGACGGAGGCCCACGCCTTGCCAGGGCCGAGGCAAGCGTTCCCGGTGATCGCGCCATTGTGCTACTCTCACACCAACCGTCGTCGGTCGATGCATGGCCGGGGCGAGTCGGCCTCCAACTGAGCGGCCATACCCACGGTGGCCAGATCAACCCGGGTGGCTTCTCCGTCGCCGCGCGTGTCATGCGGTACGTGCACGGGCGATACGAGACGGGTGGCGGGACGACGCTCTACGTCAACCGGGGCTTCGGCACAGCGGGCCTGCCCGTCCGTATCGGTGCGCGTCCCGAGGTCACGAAAATCGTCCTGGTGAGCGGCTGAACTCATTATGGTGTGGGCTATGCGCGGAGGGGTGTTGGCGATCGCGTTGGTGTTGGCGATCGCGTTATCGAGTGGGCCATCGCTCGCAGCGTCAGAGCATCCGCCGCCACCGCCGCCACCGCCGCCATCGCTCTCGCTTCCCATCCGCGGCATGACGATCGGCCCGATCGAGAGCGCGGTTCATCCGGGCCTCGGCTACGGCAGTGAGGCCTACGGTCGTGCGCTCGACGAATCACGTCGTATGGGCGCGACTTGGGTCGCACTCACGCCGTTCGGCCGCGTCGCCAATCTCAAAGGCCGCGGCATCGACCCCACATTCGAAAGACCCTTCGAAGAGAACCGTCGCGACATCGCACGCGCGATAGACATGGCTCACGAACGCGGCCTTCGCGTCATGCTCGTGCCCCACCTGTGGGTTGAATCCGGTGAGTGGCGCGCACTTATCGATCCCGGCACCAACGAGGGTTGGGCCGAATGGGAAAGAAGCTATACGACCTTCGTGCGCACATGGGCCGAGGTCGCCGAAGCCACACAGGTCGATCTGTTCTCATGCGGCGTTGAGCTTCGCTCGTGGGTTACAAGCGGGCGCGCACCAGGATTTTTGAGGGTGATCCGCGAGGTCCGAAAAACGTACCATGGGCCGATCACTTATTCAGCCAATTGGGATGACGTGGACGACACGATGGTTCTCGGTGAGATCGACGTCATCGGTATCAACGCGTTCTATCCACTCGCCGAGAGCGATAGTGCGCCGTTTTCAAAATTGCTCGACGGAGGTAAGCGCGTCGCCGAACGCGCTCGCACGCTTTCTCAGATTTGGAACAAGTCAATACTATTTACCGAAATTGGCTACACGACGCGCCCCAACCCTGCGATCAAACCGTGGGAGTGGCCGGACCACATGAAGCACGTCCGTGTCGATCAGCGTGCCCAAGCCGAAGCGTACAGCGCCTTGATAGCTCCGCAGCTTGACGAACCATCGTTCGCCGGCTTTTTCGTTTGGCGGACGTACAGCGATCCTGACGATGTTTCGCAAGAGGCGGAGTGGGGTTTCTCTCCGCGCGGCAAGCTCGCCGAGCTTGTGCTTCGCGACGCCTTTTCTGCGCGGTGGGTCACGGACCTCGACAAGCTGTGGGGGCACGCCCCTCGCGCTCGCGTTGCCGGCGTATATCCGTAAAAGCGCCACCCGCGATAAAAGAGCGATTATCGCCCGCCTTGCTCGACGGGCTCGCTTGGATTACGTTCGCCGCCCCTCCAACCGACCAACCGACGGAAAAACCATGGCCACCAAGTTTGCCGAATTCGTTGCCGCCAAGAAAATTGACGTTCGCCGCATCGCCGCGGCTTCGAACGAACTCGAGAGACTCCGCCCCGAGGACCGCAAGCTGCGCCTCGCAAAGCGCATCGCCAAAGGTGGCGAGGCGAGCGAAGTCCAAAAGGAAGCCGCTAAAGGCAAGGCCCGAAGCGGGCGCCCGGTGACCGAGCGCGCGATGCAGGCGGCACTCAACGGCGTTTCCGTTGGGGGTCCAGTCAAGACGCGGCTTCTTAAGGCCGTAAATGTGGTCCTCGAGCAGAAAAAGCAGCCAGCGGCTTCGCTCAAAGATCTCTTCTGATTGGGCGACTACCTTCGCCGCTGCAGCAGGTCTCGCACATCAACAGCGACAAGAGCGCCTACCACCGCGAGTGTGACGATCAACATGCACTCAGCTTGGCGTCTAGGCCGCCCTGGGTCCAGTTTTGCGCACGGGCTTTTTGTGCAGTCGCAACAGTTCAGTGGGTTGGCTGTCGCTGGTGTGACTCAATGTGGTTCCTCCGGCGCAGCTGGGCACGGCCACGCTTGAGCTCCGATTTTTCCTGTTCGCCGTGAACACGCGCGCGCTCGCAGACATCTCAAAGACTGTGACTGCAGCCGCGGCCCAACCTCCCGCTTTTTCGCCCGTTACCACGGCCAGTTCGGGCGTATTCTTGGTGCGCCCCTTGGTACGCCCAATGACAGACGACGACGCGTTGATCGCTAGCGCGGCCGAGGGTGACCCACGCGCGTTTCGAGCCGTGTATCAAAAGCACCGTAGCGACGTGGCTCGCCTGGTGTTCCGCATGGTTGGGCCACGCGGCGATATAGACGACCTCGTTCAAGAAGTTTTCTTTCAGGTGTACCGAAGCCTTAAGGATTTCCGGGGGCAGTCGAAATTCAGTACGTGGCTCCACCGCGTGACCGTCAATGTTGTGCTGATGGCACGACGCGCGCAAAAGAGCCGCCCTGTCTTCTCGGCGACCGCGGAAGGCTGGCAAGATGAGCTTCGCGATCCGCAGGCGCTGCCTGACGTCGACGCCGAACGCCGCCAACGCGTCCGTGCGTTTTCGGTCGTGCTCGGGCGCCTGGGGGAGAAAAAACGAGACGTGTTTATTCTACACGAACTCGAAGGCTACAGCCCCAACGAGATTGCCACCATGGTCGGCTGTCCCGTGCTCACCGTTCGCACGCGGCTATTCTACGCACGCCGCGAAATCGAAGCCATGCTCGCCGAGGAGCCCTCGCTGCGAGGCATTGCCGGAACATTCTCCCATAACGCTCAAGGAGATTCACGATGAGCCGCCCGTATGACGAGTTCGTTCGCGAGGCGAAAGGCGATGCCGTTACGGCAACGCCGGCGATCGATTGGGCGCGGGTGGACGACCGACTGTTTCAGCGTATCGCCGCCGAAAAGTCACGGCTCGCGTTTGAGCGCCGTCGCCGCCTAACGTGGGTGGCCGGCTCGCTCGCACTCGCGGCAGCTGCAGCCGCCATCTGGGCGGTCGTTCCTGCCAAGCGCGCCGCTGACGGCCCGCCCGCTGCGCTTGGCCCGCCTGCGGCGCTTGGCCCACTCGCTGGAGGCGCTCCGTCGCTCGGACCTGCGGTGGGCTCGGTCGTTTCGATCGACGGATCGGGTGAGCTCAAAATTGATCATGAGTGGGCAAAAATTGGCTCGCTGCTTCATCGTGGGCAGCGCATCGAAGCCGACCGTGCACGCGTCGTGTTTGAGCGCGTTGAGCCAAGTGGCATCGCATACACGTTAGAGTCGGGCGCGCGCGCTGTTGTCAAAGAAGCGCTCCCGACGCTCGTGCTCGCGCTCGAATCGGGTGCAGTCGAAGCTCAGGTGCAGCACGTCGAGACCGGCGACTCGTTCTCCATTGAGGTAGGTCATGCGCGCGTTGCGGTGCACGGCACGCATCTTCGCGTCGCGCGAGAGGGCGAATTTGTCACTGTCGATCTGAACGAAGGCGTGATTTCGCTGGGCACGGTCGATGGTGCGCGCGAAGTGTTCGTTGCTCCGGTGCACGCTGAGTTCAACGCGACACGCATCCGTGAAACCCTGCGTGTCGATCGAGCGCCCACACGCGTGCGAGTCCCCGTTGCCCTGCGACGCTGGCCTGAGCTTGTGCCGAGTATCGGGGTCGCCTCGACGGCGCCGAGTGTAGCGAAGCGGTCACCCCTTTCAGGCGAGCCAAGCGGGCCAAGCGGGCCAAGCGGGCCAAGCGAGCCGTTCGCCCGCGCCTCGTCGCCCGACGAACCCGCGACCGATCCGATCGTGCCCGCGCCCGCGCCCGCGCCCGTGCCCGTCCTTGCGCCAGAGGGCGAAACGCCAAAGACCCCGCGCTTGGGCGACCCGTCTTCCGAGATCACGAGCGGCGTGCAGCGCTGTCTTGCTCAACTCGTGGGCAGCGATT
>CAMBEV010000241.1 GCA_945865595.1 Nannocystis exedens
ATGGGCGCAGCTGCGGGCATGGCGTTCGGTGTCGGCGCAACCCCAAGGCGCGATGACGCCACACGCGCGGAATGGGCCGACTACGCCGCGGTCGGCGGATTCGTGGGTTTCAACACCGGCATGCTCGCAACCGGCGCGCTGACGATTGCGGGCGTGACGCCCTCGTATCAAACGCAGAAGTACATGTGGGCCGGCTTTGGTGCGGGCGCCGCGCTCAGCTCGGTCGTCTACATCTTCTACTTGTTTGGCGATCGTCCGCCCGTGTGGCACGGCCTCATCGCGAACGGCCTCGGCGCGATTGCGGGCGCTGCCCTCGGCGGCATCATGTCCGCGGATCTCAAAGACGACGCGGTCACGGGCAAGACGTTCAAGGCGCCGTTCTACTTCGGCGCAGGTCCCGTTCCTGGTGGCGGCGGCATGCTGAGCGCGTACGGTTCGTTCTGATGCCCTCTGACGAAAAGGCTTTCGCATCGTTTCCTTACAATCTCTTACGTTACGACCTTGAGCTTTTTCAATCAGTTACAAATACCGAGGGGCACCCCAACGTGCCCAGCATCACCCTTCGTTTCGAGGTTTGGGTACTTTTGTGGATACTCCGATTGGCGGAGTACCAACGCGTCCCCGTCTTGTGCCAATGGCAGCTCCTCTGATGGTCACGAGATTCTGTCCGGTACGTTGATTTTCACGTGCCCTCGACCCTTCGCGGCATCGCCGGATTGCGGTCGGCTAGCCGGAGAGTAGAATGCGCGCATGGACCTAGTTTTTGAGGTGCTTCAGGAGGCGGACGGCGGGTTTACGGCGGAGTGCCTTACCGAGCCGATTTTCGCGCAAGCAGACTCGTGGGACTCGTTGCGTTTCCAGGTTCAGGACGCCGTGTCGTCGTACTTCTTCGATCGCCCAAGACCGGCGCAAGTACGCCTTCGTCTTGTGCGCGACGAAGTGCTGGCTGTCGCGTGAAACTGCCGCGTGATTTGAGTGGGCGAACCTTGGTGAAGCACCTGTGCTCGCATTGGTCTTACCGCCAGGTGCACCAGAGCGGCAGTCACATCATCGTTGAGACCGAGGATCCAGCCCATCAACGAGTGGCGATTCCCGACCATGACACGCTGCGCATCGGAACGCTCCACAGCATTGTTCGGGCTGTTTCTCAGCACAAACGCGTCAGCCGAGAACAGCTTCTCGACGGGCTGTAGGAAGCGAGAAAAGGTCGAACGTGAAAGCGTCAGCCTTCGACTCCATCCCGACCCGCGACGTAACGGCTCCACAAACCGCTACGACGCGTTTTGCCCTCGATGAGCACTCGCCTGGTTTCGGAGAAAAACGGTCAGACCCACGAGATGGGTACTTTTTTGGGTGCTCCGAAGAGAAAGGCCGGCTGAGATGTCTGTCAAGCCCCCTACTTTACTTACCTTTTTCGGTGGGCGCAGCAGGGCTTGAACCTGCGACTTCCACCGTGTGAAAAGGTAAGCATGTTGACCATTACGGGCGGGGGAGAATGAAGACGTCGCTCTTGCCGTTCGTGTCACTCGCGACCAGGTTGGACGCTGCGCTGACAAACGCGAGCCACTTGCCGTCGCCCGAAATTGAAGGGCGCTCGGTTTTACCGTTGGGCGTCCCGCCGTTGTAGGTCTTGTGCGCGCTTGTGTTGGTCTGGTTCACGCGATCGTAAATCCAGACCTCTTTGTTGCCGCCCTGAGGCGTGAACTCGAACGCGAGGTAACGACCGTCAGCTGAGATGTCGGCGAGATCCGCCGCGCCGCTTGCTGCCATGCGCGATGCGAGCTCGATCGTCGAGGGTCCCGCTGCACCGATGTAGACGTCGGCGTCGGCGTCGGTGTCGGCGCTCACGGCCGCGTCGCGCGTGGTGAACCACGCGTAGGCGCCGCTGCCCGCAATGCCACCCGCAGTCGCACCATTCGCAAGCTGAGTGCCGTCGCTCTTGGTGCTAATCCGATTGGGTGTTCCGGCGAATGGTGCATCCGCAATGTAAAGATCGGTTACGCCATTCGTGTCACCAGATTGGAATGCGTTCGTGGACAGGAAGGTCACGGTCTGTCCATCACTCGACATGGTTGCTGCTGTTGGGTTGCCGAGGTTCGTGATCGTCGTTGACGACGAGGTTGTCCTGTCGAAGCGCTTCAACGTCGTCACGCCGGCGACAGGTTCACTGAAAAGGGCGTAGCGGCCGTCTGAGCTGACGTCGTAGGGGACGCAGCTGGTGGACGTCGACATCTGGTAATTCTTCTTCGCGGAAATTTCGCGCAGGACGCACCCCGGCTGCACCCAAGCTGTCGAAAGGGTGTGAAGGATGAGGTAGACGCCGTCGGCCGACATCACGGGCTGCGTGCTCGCGCCGTTCCAGAGCGGGTTGGGCAAATCGTCGGCGGTGACGAGGTAAGTGACGATGGACTGCGGGCTCCGGTAGTTGCGGTAAATGTCCGCGACGCCGTTGCCATCTTGGTTCTGTCCTTGAATGCTGCTCGCTTCGGTTGAGAAGACAACCGATTCTCCTCCGCTCGAGATGCTCGGCGAGCCCATGAAGAGCGACGTGTCACTGCTGGTGCCTCCGCTATGCCCGTTGCCTTGCACGCCGGCCGTGCTCACGCTGGCGATGGCCATCGGGGCAACGTCGATGTCGGTGTTGCTGATCCAAACGGGGGAGCCCTTTACACCGGACCACTTCGGGTCTGAGCTCGTCGCGCTGGCAAACTCGATCGCGTAGGTGCTGTCGCCGTCCCACTTGCCGTCCGCCACGCCCGTGACCGTGACCGTCTGCTTCGTTGACCAATTGGTCGGCGAGAAAATGAGAGTCCCTGTGCTCACCGTGCCCTCGGCCGTGTTCGACGAAGAGATTCCGATGGTTACGTTTTGCTTGGGCGGACCGTTGAGCTCAACGGTGAATGGCAAGGTACTGCCCGATTCAGACGTGGAGCCGCTCGTCAGGCTTACGACGACCCGGGCAATTTCGTTGTCGATGGTCGAGCCCGTGACGTCGGCCGGATCGAACCCCGAGTATTTCGGGTCCCCGCTGGCCGCAGTACCGAGGCCAATGGTCCACGCGCCATCGCCGTCCGCGAAAATGTCGTCAACACCCTTGACTGTCACGGTTTGAGGGGTACTCGAGTTCGTAGGCGTGAAGGTGATCGATGCGGGGGAGACTGTCGCCTCAGACGTGTTCGAGCTCGACAGCGGAATTGTCACGTTGGCGGTGGGCGCGCTGTTCAGCACCACGGTGAATGTTGCCGTCGTTCCCGTTTCGCTCACGGTGAGCCCGCTCGTGGGCGTCACGGTGACGCCAGTCGCAGCGACTGACCCGTCGTTGCCATCGCCGTCCTTCGCGTCCGCAGCGTCTACAGGCGCGTCGGCGTCGCTTGCGTCAGGCCCGGCCTCGACCGTTGCGTCACTTGCGTCCGGGTTGCCCGCCGAGCCATCGAGAGTCCCTTTCCTGGAGCACCTGTTGTCCACGCAGGAAAATCCGCTCGGGCAAAGGCCGTTGGCCGCGCATGCGAACGGGGCCCTTTCGTCGAGCGTCGGCGCTGAGCAAGCCCCGATAAACGCGAGGGAAAGCGCGGCTGCGGCGATAGCACCCCAAACGGCGCGTTTCATTTGGCCCCCACGAGGAAGAGCGGCAATGCGATACCAAGAAGCAAGCCGCCACTGATGAGGCCTGCCGAACCAAGCGTGCGTGTCGTGACCAACGAATTCTGCGCGTTTAGGATGTCGTCAGGCGTGGCGTAGTTACCGTTCGCAATCTTGTTGTCGATGCTGCTGCTCACGCCAAGCGAAGCGCCGCCGCCTGCAAGCCCCACAATACCGAGCCCGCCCAACACGTAACTGAGGGTGCGCAGTGGCGAGTCCTTGCCTGCCTTGTCGGCCTGATGTCCGGCGGAAGACGAAGCGGACAGTGCCGCTATCTGATTCACCCTTGCCGTGCGGTTTGGGATAGGGAGAAGAAAAAGTTGGAGCGGCGAGCGACAGCCCAGATGCGGCTTTCCCTCCGTCGTCCGCTGACAATCGGCATCGCTCCCCGCTTCGCGCATCAGCCGCTCGGCGCGCGAGGTTGCGGCGCCTGCGTGGCCGATGCCCATGGCGCTACCGCCGACGGATGCGTGCAATTTTCCACCTTCGATCATCTTGAAGGCGCCGATGCTGACCGACTCGATGATGTGCGTCGCGTCGGCGCAACTCGCGTCCGTCGCGACTTCGTCGAAATCGACCGATGCTCTCCTCAATCGAATTTGCCCAGCAACGGTGGTCTGAATGCTCAACCGCCCCGAGCGCGTCAGGGCCCCTTCGAGTTTGGCGGCCCCGAGGGGGAGCTTGGCGTACAAATCGTCGGCGTCGTGGATGTCAACCGTGTCGCGACTCAACGTGGACTTCGACCAGTCGTACGCGCCTGTGGGCTGGCAGCCATCAATGATCCGAAGCTCGCAACCGCTGTACTCGACGGCGACGGCATACTTGTCTGCATCAGCAAGTGTTGCAGTAAGCAGGAGCTCAAGGCGGGCCTTCGACGAGGCCGTCCACTCGGTGACGAGCGGCTCCCGGTGGGTTGAGGCCACGACGCACCGGTTTGGGTCGTTCTGTGGGCCACGGACGTGCCCATCGCTTGGCGAAAGCTTCGATGGAAAAAAGGCACCGCACCCAGAAAGGGTCAGCAAAAGTAGGAGCGGTGCGGTCGCTCTTCGGTTCATGGCACACAAGGCTACGGCCAAACCGAACCGCTAGTTAAGAGCGCCCGACGTTTACGAATCGCTTGGTTTCGGCGCTGGCCCGAGCTGAATGCGTTCCCCGAGATACGAGCCGACCAGCGTAAAAAGCACGCCGATGGCCGCGAGGATCAAATAGAGGAACGTTGGAAGCGTGTGCACTGTCTGCGATTGCACGAGCAGAACCGTTGCCGGAATCGCCACGAGAATGCTTGCGAGCACAGGTTCGATGAAGGTTCGCCCTGGAGAGATCATGCCGACGAGTAGCCCGCCGACGAACCACACCGGGATGCACACGAGCATGCCGTTGCCGCCTTCAAAGAAGAGCTTCGCGATCACAAGTGGGAGCCCAAAGACGATGGCGCCAGTGAGGACGGCTTGAACGAGAAACGCAATGCCGAACCACACGAGGCTGAACCCGTCTTGTTGATAGCGACGATCGGGATCGTCGTTCTTGTGCCGCGACCCACCGGCGGTCTTGTCGATGTCCTCGAGCTTGGTGCCACACGACGCGCAACGCGCGCTTCCCGGAGGGTTCTTCTTGAACCCGCAATTTTGGCACACTGATGCCTTTCCGACGGCCATTCTCGCGAGAGTACTTGTGCTTTTGGGGTTGCGGAAGGATCCTTATCCGCCGCGGGAACTTTTTTTTACTCCCGCTGTCCGAGGTTCCGTGAGCGAACTCACCGCCATCTCTTCCATACCTGAGGCTGTCGACTCTGAGTTGATCGCGTTGCCCAGCCCACCGCTAGGTGCGCGTCGCGCGACTTTGGCGTTGTTTTTGTGTACGGCGCTGGCTTCCGCCTCCACTTTGTGGGGCCTTCGCCACGAGGCTGCCTTCGCGATGAGATCCGGGGAGATCATGCGCGCAGGAGAGCTGCGGCGCGCGCCTGCGGCTGAGCTCGCGACGCATGCAGGGGGCGTCATTTCGGGCACTGGCCTGCTCGGCGCTTCGGGCGCTGTGAGCTTCGTGCGGCCGTTTGCGCCCGACGTTCGCTACCGCTTGATGCCAGTTGCGGGTCGCGATGACCTGTGGGTCGAAGTGAGCATGCCTGAGGGTGAGCAAGGGGCTCGGTGGGTGCCTCCCCATGAAGTGCTGGGTCGGCTTGAGCGCCTTGACGGTCTCGGGCATCGGCACCGGGGCCTTC
>CAMBEV010000242.1 GCA_945865595.1 Nannocystis exedens
AAGCATGCGTCACTTCGACTCGCACTCGCAGGGGCGTACGTCGATGCTTGGCTCAGCCGCGATGCGACGCAGCCACGGCGCTATGCACGCGAAGCTGCGGTTATCCTTGCGCTCGGCACTCAGGTTCCGAGACACGTCAATTCGTCGACCACCGAAGCCGAGGTCAAGGGCCTCCTCGGTGCGCACCGCCGCATTGCTGGCCGTGCAATGCCACTCTCCATCGACGAGTTTTTGGGGCGACTCGGCCAATTCACGACCGAGCGTGTACCCCGTTTTTTGGCGTATCGCGCTCATCGCACCGAGATCGTCGAGCGCGAGCGCAAGCGCCTCAGGCTGCCGGAGTTTCAAGCGCGCGTGCTCACGTCGTTCGTGCGCAACCGCCTGATTGATGAAGTTTATTTACCACTTATCGGCAACAACTTGGCGAAGCAGCTCGGGACGGTGGGCGACAAGAAGCGCACCGACTTGATGGGGCTGCTGCTGCTCGTTTCACCACCTGGCTACGGCAAGACGACGCTCATGGAGTACGTCGCAAGCAAACTTGGCCTTGTGTTCGTTAAAGTGAACGGCCCTGCTCTTGGTCATGACGTGACGTCACTCGATCCGAGCGAGTGCCGCAATTCGACGGCGCGCCAAGAGGTCGACAAAATCAACCTCGCACTCGAGATGGGCAACAACGTGATGCTCTATCTCGACGACATTCAGCACACGAGCGCCGAGCTGTTGCAGAAGTTCATTTCGCTCTGCGACGGCCAGCGACGCATTGAAGGCGTTTGGAAGGGCCAGTCGCGAACGTACGATCTCCGCGGCAAGAAATTCTGCGTCGTGATGGCGGGCAACCCGTACACCGAGTCGGGCACTCGCTTTCAGATTCCCGACATGCTCGCGAACCGCGCGGACACGTATAATCTTGGCGAGATTCTCGACGGCAAAGCCGACCTCTTCGCGCTGAGCTACCTCGAAAATGCACTCACGTCGAACGTGCTCACAGCGCCCCTTGCGACGCGCGATCCGAAGGACGTGCATCGCATGGTGGCGATGGCGAAAGGCGAGACCGTTGCCGCTTCAGAGTTTCTCCACGGCTACGCGCCCGCTGAACTCGAAGAACTCGCACAACTCTTTCGCGTGCTTCTCAAGGTCCAAACGACGCTGCTCGCGGTCAATCGTCAGTACATTTTATCGGCTTCGCAAGACGACGCTTACCGCACCGAGCCTGCGTTCAAGCTACAGGGCAGCTATCGCAACATGAACAAGCTCACCGAGAAAGTCGCGAGCGCCATGAACAGCGACGAGATCGACAGGTTGGTTGACGATCACTACGCGAGCGAATCGCAGACGCTCACGACGGGTGCTGAGCACAACCTGCTCAAGCTAGGCGAGCTTCGCGGTCGCATGTCCCCTGCGCAAGAAGCGCGATGGCAAGCGGTAAAAGAAACCTTTGCGCGCAACAAGCGCATGGGTGGAAAAGGCGACGACCCAATCGCTCGCGTCACGGGCACGCTTTCAGGTCTCGATGATCAGTTGAAGGGCATTCGCGCGGTGCTGAGCGATGCGATGGCAACGGACAGAGCCTCTGGGACTGACCTGTCGCTCGCCCTGCTCACGAAGCTTGAAGCGGGCCTCGAAAAATTGGCGCGTCCTCAACTCGATGTCCGTGTAGAGCAACCCACGCAACCCGCGCTCGTGGAGCTTGTGGCGCAGCAAGTCGGGCTCGTGGAGCGAACGTTGGTTCCGCTTGTGGAAGCGGTCGCGCGTCACCAAGGCAACGCCGCCCTTGCCATACAGCTCGACGCACTCACGCACTCCGTGGCGAAACTCGACGCGCGACTTGCTCGCGGTATCGCGGGAGCGCCTCGTTTTGATGTGGAGGTCAGCGCGTCGAGCGACAGTAACTTTTACCTCGGCGCCAGAGGCACAGACGTTATCGAGCATGGTGGAGTGTTCGTTTCGACTTACGGCAAAGTGCCAGGCGTTGGTAGTGAAGTCACTTTACGAATTGCATTTCCAAACGGCGCCGCGATCGAACTTTCGGGCAACGTCGCATTTTTGCAGAGCCACCTAAGCTTAAGCGACGACAAGAGCGCGGGGTTCGGCGTGCGACTTCACGACGTGAGCGACGATGCACGCGCGCTGATCGGGGAGTTCACCAGGTTGCGCGAGCCGTTGGTGCGCGACGCGGGGTGAACGCGGAGTGAGCCCGATGCGCCCGCGCCCCCTCACTCCACAAACACGCGGTCGCCTTTGCCGCGTCCGAACGTTTCCGGCGCGTACATCTCTTCGGCCTTCGTGGGCGGCACCACAAATCGCCCCGGCGTCGTTGCGCGTGCAATGTACACATACTCGTGCACGCCTTCCCATAGCAGCGAGGCAAACGCCTCGACCCGCTCGTCGCGCATGTTCTCGTGCTCGTACCAGCGCGAGTGCCATCGCCACTCCCATCGCGAATGCGAGCCCCCTCGAGCCTTCGCCGCGTTGGCATCCACCGGGATCGGCTCAGTTCCGCCGAGTGCTGCGTTGAGGGCTTCAAACCCTGCCGGCAGCGGATCAACGAGCGCCACGTGGTAACGCCGCGCCTGCGCGACCATTTGAAGTCGCACCCGAACGCGGCTTCCTGCGCGCACATGCCACGCCCCATCGTCACCTTGCTTGACGTCTTCGGGTTTGTCGACAAATTCGTAACGACGCGAGATCACAAATCCGTGGTCGACCGCCGGTGGCGTGAGATCCTTCGGCGCGTAGTTCATGCCTACGCGGAAATACATGCGCCCAGGGCCCTCTTTGGCGAGCGTGAGGTTCTGGGTCCCGTCTTTCGCGGCGAGGAGCGATAGAGGAATCGACACCTGGTCGCGATCGGTTGAACGACCGCGATACGCGTGCTCGCTTGCCAGGTCGTTTCCGAGCCATGCGCGCGCCACGAAGTCAGGCGTCGCTTTTTCGTACGTGTTGAAATAGCGATCGAGCGCGATGAGGACGAACGCATTTTCTTGTGTGTTCGACCAACGCCCCGCTTTGCGATGGCCGAGCAAGCCGGTGACGAGCTTCGGAATCACCGAGTTTTTCGGGTCCGCATGAATCAGCGCCTCGAGAAGCACGCCATCGGTGCGTCGGTCCGAGTGCAGCAGCAAGTGATTCGACTCGGCGTACGACGTCGTGAAATGCGCCGCACCGGCAGTCTCTGAAACGCTGTTTTGAAAACGTGTGACGATCGCAGCCGCTTCGGGGGCCTTGTCGTCGAAGAGTGTCGGCAACATCCATCCGAGCGCTTCAAGCGGCGCCTTGTCGATGCCGCCCGCCTCTTGGATGAGTGCCCTCGCGCGGCCAGCATTGGGTTTGCCCATGCGCTTCAAGACGTAGAGCGAATAGGCGACGATCGCGCGCCGTGCCTCGGGCGAGTAGTACTGATCGAAGTGCGCGTCGATCGACGTGAGATACGAAGCCGCACGCGCCATCATGCCTGCGTCGACCTCGAAGCCCTTTTCTTTTGCGCGCGTGAGCGAATGGGCAACGTGCACCGTGAGGTACGGCCATGACTCTTCGCGCCAAAAACCCCAACCGCCGTTCGGTTGTTGTTTGATCTTCAGCTGGTTCAGATCGAGCTGAATGCTTGCGAGCATCGCCTCAGACGACGGCATGCCTTCAGCCTTGAACGCCGAGAGCACATCGCGAAGCGAAGCAATCGCAAGAATGCGCGACGCACGCTGCTCGTTGCACTCGTAAGGATACTGGACGAGATACAGCACCGCGTCGGTCAGCGCTTGAAGCGCCGTTGACGACGTACTGACGTCAAGCGAGCCAAACTCACGCACCGCGTTTGTCGGCATCGCCACGGGTTGAACGACGGCGCCTTCGTCGATCGTTCCGTAGGTCGCAAAGGCTTCGGTCGTTGCCGGCGTCCACACCGGAAAGCTGACTGAGCTCGCGTCCGCATACGCGCCCGCCGATGCGCCAATTTGAAACCGAGCCGTACCTGGTTTTTCTGCGCGCGCAGGCAAGCGAACTTCGACGCGATCGTTCGCGGGCACGGTGGCGACGCGACCTCGGGGGTCCACCAGCGACGCATTGGCGGCACGGGCTGCAAGATGCACGTCAAGCGGCTTGTCGGTTTGGTTCTGAAGGACGACTGACAGATCGAACGTGTCTCCAAAGTTCAAAAACCGCGGCGGCGAAGGACGGACCATGAGCGGCAAGCGCGCCGTCATCGTGTTCTCGCCCGATCCAAAGCGTGTCGTCGTGTCCGACATGACGACCATGATGCGGTAGCGCGTGAGGTTGTCAGGAACCTTGACTGACACTTCTGCGTGACCGCGCGCGTCTGTCGTCACATGGGGTGCCCACGCTGCCACGGTTGCAAAGTTGCTTCGCACGGCGATGGCCGAGCCATTGCTCCTCGATGCCTCGTCCTTGCGCTCGCTCGGCATGTCGGCTTGCGAGATGCCGTCAGACAACGCCCCGCGGGCCGCGGCTCTCATGGGGCTAGGGGCCTTCGCTCCGCCCAAGCCCATCCCGCCACGACCAAGCGCGTCGCCGAACTCCTCTAAATCAACCGTTTCTCCCTTCAGGTCAGCAAGGCGCAATTCACGACGGACGTCTGTGGCACCCACCCACCCGGCGCGGTGTCGATAGAAGATACCCATCGGCTTGGGGAGCGAATACGGCGACAGCGCAAGCACGGCTTCGTCGATCATAACGAGTACGCCGTCCGCGTTCGCCACCGGCGCGCCAGTCGCGTCGTGAACGTCAATGTCGACGAAGGTCTTTGCGCCAGGGTCCACCTTCGCGCTGCGCGGCGCAGCCGTCACCTTGAGTTCGCGAAGAAGCGGTGGGATCGCAAGATCCACTTCGCCGAGCGCAAACGCAGGCTGCTTCGGAAGCGACTCGTCAGGCATCCCTTGCGCGTTGTTGCGCACTTTCATGCCGACGAGGTCGACACGGGCGTGAAGGTTCGGCATGTACGATGCATCAATCGCAATGCGTAGTGGCTCCGCCGCACTCTTCATCGTGAAGCGGCGCGTCTCGATCATTCCCTCGCGTGCCAGGGTGAGCACACCTTCGGCGGGGAAGAACGGCGCAATGACCAGAACCTCGGCCGTGTCGCCCCCACGATACTCTTTCTTATCGGCAACCAACTTGACCGTATCGGCACCCACCCCCTTGGGATCAGGTGCGCCACCAGTCACCCAATACTGAAGCTGCGTCTTGTTCTTGCGGCCCTTGGCATCGGTCACGACCGCGGTCACGCGGTGCTGCCCGCCGCGCCTCGTTGGCAGTGAACACGACACCGCGTCCTTGATTGACCGCAGGGTGCACGTTTGTGGGTCGAGCTCGATCTCCTGGTAGCTGTGCCCCTTGCGCTGCCAATCGAGGCGAACGCTGCGAACTTCGATCGGGCGATCGATGACGACTTCGCCTTCGATGTTGGTCGCGATGGCCTCCATCACGATGGGCTCGCCTTCGCGCACGAACCCCTTCTTAGAGCGCAGGCCCACGTAGTGCTCGGCTGCGTGCAGCATCAGCGAGGTCGCGGTCGTCCACGTCTGGCGGTTCACGTCTTGAACGGAGGCACGAAGCCCGACGCTCTGCGGAAAGGCGGTTTCAACGGATCCAAAGTCCAAGCGCAATTGGTGTTCGCCGTTTGGCCCCGTGCGCCCCTTCCATTCCTTCGATCGCCCTGGCTTGGATCGCGACGAATGCGAGCCGAAGTCCCACTCGAAATCGAACGAACTGTGCGGCCCAAAGACAAAGTCTGAGCGATTAGGGGGCGTGTACGACGTCTGGTTGATCGTGGCGACCCAGTTCACGTCGGTATTCGGCAGGCCCCCGCCCGCGAAATATTTCG
>CAMBEV010000243.1 GCA_945865595.1 Nannocystis exedens
GGCGACGAAGCGAAGGCCCAATGCGACACCCAGTTGGGCACTCTTCCCGATGCGGTCGTGGCATGCGTCGGCGGCGGGTCGAATGCCATCGGGCTTTTTCGTACCTTTATGAGTTACGAATCAGTTGCCCTGTTCGGCGTCGAGGCGGCAGGTCGCGGCGTCGAGACCGATCACCACGCGGCCACCCTGACGAAGGGTCGCGTTGGCGTCTTGCACGGATCAAAGAGCTACGTGCTCTGCGACGAGAATGGGCAGATCACCGAAGCACAGTCGATCAGCGCCGGCCTCGATTACCCAGGCGTCGGCCCCGAGCATGCGGCGCTCAAGGAGAGCAAGCGCGTCACCTACCTCTCTGCGACCGACGATGAGGCGCTCGCAGCGGTCACGCAAGCCGCTCGCACCGAAGGCATCCTCCTCGCGCTCGAGACCGCGCATGCGTTTGCTCGCATCGGTGACGTAGCGCGCACCTGCGCCAAAGAGCGCGACAGGCCAGTCACCGTTCTTGTTTCGTGCTCTGGCCGTGGCGACAAAGACCTCAACACCCTCCTGGCGAGGCTTGTCCCATGAGTGAATCACGTCTGGTCAAGGTGCTTACTCAATCGCACGGCGAGCGAAAGGCGTTGCTCGCGTACCTGTGCGTCGGTGACCCTCACCCCAACGAAACGCTCGCTCTTGCGCGCGCCGCCATTGCGGGCGGGGCCGACATGATCGAACTTGGCATTCCGTTTAGTGATCCCTCTGCGGACGGCACAGCAATCGCGCACGCAAGCGAACGTGCACTTGCTCACGGCACGACCGTCGACACAGCGCTCGGCGTTGCAGGAGAGCTGCGGGCCGTAAGCGACGTCCCTATTGTGCTTTTTGGCTATTACAATCCGCTCCTCGTCTACGGCGAGACCCGGTTCATCGGCCGCGCGCGCGACGCCGGTGTTGACGCAATTTTATGTGTCGACTTACCGTTTGATGAACCCGCCGAATTGCGGGACGCAGCGGATGCGGCGGACATCAGCATTGTTCCGTTGGTGGCGCCAACAACGACCGACGCGCGCCTCGGCGAACTGAAGAAACGCAAGGCAGCGCACCGAATTGATTTCGCTTATTACGTTTCGGTTGCGGGTGTCACGGGCTCAGTGGCCGTCGACGCCGTGGCGGCCAGCGCGCGCGCGGCGCAAGTGTGTAAGATTCTTGACCTTCCCGTGGTGGTTGGCTTTGGCATCGATTCCGCCGAGAAGGCGCGTGCGGCTTCACAAGGCGTGAGCGGCGTTGTCGTAGGCTCGGCCCTCGTCAATGTGATCGCCGCCGCAACAGATGCGCGCGATCGCGTTCAAGCGGCGAAAAAACTGATATCATCGCTCCGTCGCGGACTAGACGCTTAGAGGACCGAAACCATGCTGATGCTGTGCCTCTCCGATGTTCAGGGCAACCTCGATGCCCTTCGCGCGGTTCTCGCAACCGCCGAGCGGCGTAGCTTTCAGAAATTGATCGTTGCCGGTGACATTGTTTTCCCGGGCAGAGCGCCCCTAGAAACGTGGCGGCGTCTCACGGCAGCAGGCGCGGTGCTCATCCAGGGCCTGGGCGACAAAGCGATTGCGATGCTTGAGCCAAGCAACATCACCGCTGTCACGCCGCACGAGCACGAGCGCCTCGACCAGTTCAAACGAACGCGAGACGAACTTGGCCAGCTCATCCTCGAGCGCCTAAGGCGACTGCCAAACGAAGTGCGCATACCGCTTGAGGACGGACGAGAGCTGCTCGTGTGCCACGGCTCGCCGGTTGATCCGTCGGAAGCCATGACGTTTGACATGACTGACGAAGAGATTAACGCGTTGATTGGTGACGACCCCGCCGACATCATCGTGTGTGGAATGAGCCACGTGCCATTCGATCGCATGATCGGAGACGTTCGAGTCATCAACGTGGGAAGTGTCGGCGACGCACCTGACGGGCGCACGTCTCACGACCCTACGCCTCAAGTGGCGCACGCGACGTGGATCGAGTCGACACCGAGCGGAGTGACGGTTGATCAAGTTACTGTACCGTTGACCGCGTCGATCCCCCCGAGAGCGGCGCAAGCCGTGATCGAAAAGTAGACGCCATCAGACACGGCTCGATACGATCCACTGCGTGACCGATTCCAAAGGTGGGGCACGTCCGGGCTTGCGTAAGGCCTATCCGCAACCGCTGGTTCGAACTCGGACGCGCACGCTCGTGCGTACCGAAGATGTCGACTGGCGAACCCTGTTTGAAAGCGCCGATATCGTGAGCGAGGGCGAGCCCAACGGAGCGGCTTGGTACGGTTCGACGAGCATCGTGCTCCAGCTTTCCACAACTTCTCCACCGTGGCGTGCGTTCATCGGCGCCCTGGCCGAGCGCGACCTGCATTTGCGCACGCGTGCACTTCGTGAAGCGTGTCGTGAAGCACAGACACGTTCACCTTCATCGCTAGAGACGGTGCGCGCTGAACTCACCTTCGTGACCCAAGACGCCGCAATCAGGATTGACGTCGACGTTGAAGCACCGTTCAAAGGAAGGCGTGTCAGTCGTTCGGGCTGACCCTCCCCACCGCCATGGCAAGCACGAGCGATCGACGAGGCACCGCTGACTCCGCGAGAAGCGACGAGCGTGGACGCATCATTCACGTTGCTTTCGGTCCCGGTGGAGGGCGCATTCCCGCTTCGGTGAGCGAACAAGACGTACCTGCGGAGAACGACGCCCTGGTCGATGCCCGCGTCGAGAGCCTGGAAGGGCGTGAGGGCGAGCCGCTCACCGACGTGTTCACGCGACGCGAAGTTGCACGCCTGCTCCACGTGAGTGAGTCGCGGTTACGCTGGCTCGACCAGCAGCATATTGTATCTCCATCAGCTACAAAAGGAACGAGACGGGTCTATACGTTCCAAGACCTGATCGCTTTACGCGCAACCCGTGAACTCTTGGCAAGGGACGTACGACCGCGTGACGTTGCCCGTGCCATCGGCGCCCTGCGCTACACGTTGCCACGCGTCACAAGGCCGCTTCACGAACTTCGCATCGTGAGCGACGGTCGCAAAATCGTCGTGCGCACGAGCGACGGGAGTTTCGAACCTGTCACGGGCCAAATGCTCCTCGACTTCGAAGTGGCAACGCTTAAAGACGACGTGCTTCGCGTCCTGCGCCCTTCGATCTCGGCCGACCGAAGACAGACGGCCTACGACTACTACCTTGAGGCAAGCGCACTCGATGAGGTGCCCGAAACGTTCCCTCACGCGCTCGAACTCTATGAGCGCGCGGTACAGATCGATCCAACGTTGGCCATTGTCTACACGAACATGGGCAACATCAAGTTTCGCCAGGGCAACTTCGACCTCGCGCAAGAATTGTATCATAAAGCGTTACAATACGACGAAGGTCAGCCCGAAGCGCACTACAACATCGGGTACATGCAGTTCGATCGCCAAGAGTACCCGAGCGCGATTCGATTCTTTGATCTCGCGCTCGAACGCGATCCGCGATTTTCAGACGCGCACTTCAACTTGGCTCTCGCGTGTGAGCGCACCGGGGATCGCAAGCGCGCGCGCATTCACTGGAAGCAATACCTCGAGCTGGAGCCGACCGGCGCCTGGGCCGACGTGGCCCGCGGGCATCTCTGATTGAGTTGGGGCATGCGTGACGCTTGGGTGGGTCGGACGTTCACCACCAGAGAACCGCGTTGTTTTGATTGCGTTGGGGCGGGCGTGACGCTTGGGAGTGTCGGACGTTCACCACCAGAGAACCGCGTTGTTTTGATTGCGTTGGGGCGGGCGTGACGCTTGGGTGGGTCGGACGTTCACCACCAGAGAACCGCGTTGTTTTGATTGCGTTGGGGCGTGCGTGACGCCTGCAGGCAAACAGGCGTCGATGTCTGTCAGTGTTTGCGTGCCGGCGCTTTCGGGTTGAGCGGTCCTCTCGGGAAGTACTTGAAGCCCGCGCGCTTGTCGAATGCATCTTCCTTGAACTCGTACTTGAGATGCGACACCACGGCAGGGTCCCACGCAAGAAGGCGACCTGCCTGCTTGGCCTTGTCGATTGCAGCGGCATGAGAGAGAGCAACTTGGAGTTCTGCATTCGAGGCGAGCGACTTCTTGAGCTCACGGTCGGCCTTTTCAGTCGAGGGCACCAGTTCGAAGCTCTCGTTGAGCTGGCGCGGCCCCTCTAGTTTCCCATTCGCGGAAAGCTCTGCGGCGACGAAAACGCGTTCCTCGTCCACTTTAACGTCGGTGGGCGCGTAATAGGTCGCCGCCTCGTCGTCGATGTCGCTCTTCACTTGCGCAATCTCGCCGAGAAACTTCATGCGTACGGTGAGCGCCGCAAACTGGCGGCGCATCGAGGGAAGGTGTCCAAAGTTGCTCGTTGGAACGGGAGCCCGCACGTCGTGCGTTGCACTTTCTGCGGCGCCCTCGAGGACCGCGAGGCGAGTCCGGAGATCGGCAAGTTTCTTGTCGTTTCCGAATTTGCCGCGGCCCTTGACCACCCTCCAATTGATTTTGCGTTCGGTCTCATCGATATCGAAGGTCACGCTCTCGCCCGCCTTCACTGCTTCTATCGAAGGCGTGATGGCAAGGTTGGGGATCACGCGTACCTTCGCGACGGCCTTTTCTCCGTCGTCATCTGTTGCAGTGATGGTGACGTCATCTGAGAATCCGGTGATCTCGTTGGGAGCGGTATAGGTGAAGCCGCCCTGGTCCTTGTTCGAGACACGCCCTCGTCGCGATTCGGCGCCAGTGAGCGAGACGACGAATGAATCAAAGTCACCGCGAAGTTCGATGCGGCGTGCGTTGCCCGCCTCCATCTCGATGGACTGAGAGCCAAAGATGCGGAACGGGTCAGCTGCCTTGGGAATACCCCCTTTTACCCAAACGTCACTATCAGCGCACTCGTTGATCGGTTGGTAAGGTTTCTTGACATTAGGGCCAGCGTGCTTGATGAAGAGCCTATTGAAGACCCGGCACTCTCGCGCAAAGATCAGGCGCTTCCCGTTGGCCCACTGGTTTCCTGAGTCCATCGCGCCTTGCCACTGCCCAAGCATAACGTTGTAGTCATCATGCTTCGCGGGGCCCTTCTGATCAGAGCCCAGAGATTTGAGTAAGGTGCTTACCGATTCTGGTTCGAGGAACGTAAGCTTGATCATCTGCACGGTGTTAAAGGCCGGGCCGAACCGCTTCCAGTCGAACCTTTCCGGTCCGACGTGATTGGTGTCCTTGAGGCCCATCCACTTGTTGAGCGAAGCGACCGTCACCGGGTTGCCGTCCTGATCGAGTTGCTTGTTGCCCTTGAGGTGTGAGGAGGGCGTCTCCCATTTTCCAAAGGCGCTGTCGATGTACTTGCCTGGGCTAAACCAATAAGCCTTCAGCTCATCGATACTGATACCGTACGCTTTCTTGACTACCCATTTTGCGAATGCTTTGAGGTCGTTTTTGATTGCTTGCTTGACCTCCTTAAACGGAGCGATCACTTGGTCGATTACGGCCATCAGCGCGTCGACCATGTCGCGCACATAGAGCGCTGCATCTGATACCCAGTCGGGGATGCCGACCATACGAATGACGTGTGCGAGGAAATAGTCCTTCAGCTGATCGACGACGTACGAGATTGTGCTGTCGGGTTGTTCTTTGGTGGGGTCGGTGAACATGAGTCGCATGCTGATGCGATGATTGAGCTTCACCCACTCGATCAAGCCCTCGTCGATGTCCTCGATCCAATCGTCGAGATACGGAAGGATGACCTTTCGGACGATTCCGCCCGCCACCTTGTGCTTGGTATAGCGATAAGCAACCTTTGTGACCTTAAGTGCGATGGCTTCAGCACACTC
>CAMBEV010000244.1 GCA_945865595.1 Nannocystis exedens
TGGCCTGGCTTGACCAGTCGGGCCACTTGTGGCGCCGCGCCAGCCACGTCGAGCGCTGCCAGCGCTACGCGTTCGGACATGTCGTCAGGCAACTTAACGTATGGCGCGCTCTCGAACAGAACAGCTTCGCCCTCCACGTCAAGCTGCGCACTCTCGTGCACAACGCCGAGGACGCGATCAATTCGTAACGGTGTAAGTGACAAAGAAACGAGTGACGCGACGCGCGTGCCAACAGTCAGGCTCCCCGCGTCGGCCCGATGCGGGTCGAACTCGAGGACCCTGCCGAGCAACATGCCGCCGGAGCCCGTCACCGGGTTGTGCTGCTTGCCCCGCGATGCGACCGTCTCAAGAACGGCGGCGGCCACGTTTCCTGTGCCACGCGCCTCCACCATCTGCCGAAAGCTCGCCGCGTCGACATTCAACTTTTCGACCGCAAGAAGGAGCTCGCCACGGAAGAGCCTCGTGAAATCGTTATCCACGCGCGCGGCGGGTTGCGGCAGGACACCTTTCGGCTCGAGGACGCGGTGAGTGCCAAAGCGATCGCCGCGGGAGAGGATAGGTCTTCGTTCAGAGCTGCTCTTCGCACTCACAGGGCGGGACTGTAGCACCGGTGTCAGCGGTGATTTCGAGTTCTCAGATCGCCAGCACCCGCACACCCGGAAAGAAGCCTCGCAGATTCTCTAAATCATCGACGTCGGACGTGAACACCGGCGCGCCTAGTCGCGCGGCCAACGCCATCACGATCGCATCGACGACCGTTGCGCCCGGGGTACCAGCGATGGCCTCCCCAGCCGCCCGTCCGAGGCGGTCCCCCACAGGTTCGATAATGATTCCGGCCACGATTTTCTCTCGCACGTCCGTTCGCTCACGCCACCATTCGGCGATGACGGCGCCAGGAACGACGATATCCATCTTGTCGCGCCTTGCGGTCATCCAGATCTGTACCGCCCGTTGCTTGCGACGCTCGAGCGCAATGAGTGCGCCCGTGTCAAAGACAATCATGCCGCGCGCTTTCGCTTGCTGCGACGAACGGGCTTGAGTGGCGCCGTCATTTCATCGCGGATGGCCTGCATGTCCGTTTCTGTCACACGCACGTTTGGCGCGTACGTTTCAATGAAGCGATCCATGCTGTCGAACCTTGCCTGCCGCTCAAACTCGGCTTTGAGCAGCTTCATCAGGAAGCCAGAGAGGCTCAATCCCTCGGCTGTTGCAGCCTTCTTCGCCGCAACGAGCGCGTCCTTCTGCACCGCCACACTGACCTTCTGAGTTCTGGGCATGAGCTAACGGTAGCATGTTTGGGGGCATTGCGCCCCCACTTATGCATGCACAATGCACGCCCCGTCTTCTCTAGCGACACACCCGCAAAACGTGGGGCTCTGCTTGCTGAAGTCCGACACACCCGCAAAACGTGGGGCTCTGCTTGTTGAAGTCCGACACACCCAAGCGTCACGCGGGCGCCGGCTCAACAAAAGGCGGTCACGTCCAATGACCGGCGCGCAAGGCCGCAGCGTCAATCACCTTGACCTTCGGCCGCATCGCTTCTCGGAAATTCTCTTCGTCTTCGTCATCCATCACGGTGTCGCCGAAACCGCCTGCGGTCTCCATCGCGGTCGCCATGATGCGGAGAAACTGAGCAAAGCTCGATGCGGCAAGCGTGGGCACCCAACGGTCTTGGCCACTCATCGCGGTGTAGACCGGGCAATCGCCCTCAGGGTCGGGCTTCGCGACATCGAGAAAATACGGATCGCCCAATAGAGCACTTTCACCGATCACGACCCACGACGCCTTCCAATCAGCGGGCGCCTTGCCACCATCGACGGCCTGTACGAGCGCCTGCGCGCGGGTGAGCTCCTCGGACGGGATCAACCGAATGCGCTCCACGGGCGTCTGGCTCTCGACGTTGAGCGGATCGGCGCCCAAAAGAAAGCTCCGAAACCGGGGCGGAATCTTGAGTTGCTTCTTGAGCACCTCGACCCGGTCGGCCGGCGCTTTGCCGAATGAAAGGGCGATTTTTCGCTTTTCGAAGGTGCTTCGCAAACTATCTACGGCGTCAGCCAAATCGCTATCCACGTAGGCCTCACTCTGCTGGACCTCGCCGGTAATCCTGAGGGCGGACGCCCCCACGACGCCAGGCACGGACGGTCGAAGCTAGCACCATTCGGCGAGGGTGTATCACCGAACTTTCGGGACGTTTCTGGATACCCGGCGCGTCACCGCTCGGTGCGCAAATAACCGAGCTTGATCATTTTCAGGACTGCCTCCAGCGTCTCGGCGTCGATCTTATCGCTCTTGTTGAGCACCACGTCGAGGCGGCCGTACTGAATGACGAGTTCAAGCGTGTCGAGTTCGTCACCCGATAGGTCACGAAATTTCACCTTGAGGGGCATGTCAAGCACAACGCGGGCGGTGAGGCTCGGCAACTCGGCTCGAATGCGATTGAACTCGTCGAGGTGGCGGATGCCCTCCATCAGAATCTCTTGCACCGAGAGGTTGACCTCAGTTGGAAAGGTTCGATCGTCTGGGGGATCGAGATCGAAGTTGCCGCGTGACCAGGTAAGCATGCGGTAGATGCTCTTGAGCGGCGTCACGCCTTCCGCGTCGTTGATCACCGCAAAGACAACCTCGCCCTTGCGCAGGTAGATCTTTCCGACGTCATCTTCCGTGCGAATGACGAGGATGCCGTTCTTCTTGGACGTGTGGAAGAGCTGCAACAAGTCAGGAAGCGGAACTTCTTCGATGCTGCCCGACATCGATCGCGCTTGGCTCGTACGGCGGGCGGCGGCGACGTTTTCGAGCTGGCGATTCACGTCCGTGCTGTCGCCGAGGCCATCACTCGCGGCAAGCTTCAGAATGCTCGTACCAATCAGAACGCGATCGCCTTCCTTGAGGGACGCGCGTTTGACCTTCTCGCCGTTGACGAAGGTGCCGTTCGTAGAGCCAAGGTCTTCGATCCAGATCCCGTCGGCCTGCATCGTGATGCACGCATGTTTGCGACTCACCATGTCCTCGACGAGCACCATGTCGAGATCGCTTGAACGACCGATCACGACGACGCGACCACTCGTCAGCGGAAACTCGCCACCCTGATACTTGCCGCTGATGAAGCGCAAAAGGTACTGCCTCTCAGCACGCGCTGAGCTGGAACTGGGAGGCGGCGCCTTCGGGGAGGTGTCTTGCATCGATAAGGCTTTCAGAGCTTCCTTCAAGCTTCTACGCGAACGCTTACATGAACCCTATCGCTAAACGGGTACGGCGCCGCTCGACAAAGGGTATCGAGCCTTGTTCGACAAGGTCAAGCTCAGGCGTCCCTTGCGCCCCACGCATATTTCGAGGCAGACTGCGCGCCGTGCGGCTTCCCTCCCTCATCCGCTGGATCACGCTCACTGCCCTCGCGGTGACGGTGTGGCTCGCGATGAGCAAGAACGTGTGGGCCGCCGACGCGCCCCTCTGCCATCAGACCGGCGCCACGGCCCAAGGCAAAGAGGCCGTCCTCATCCTTGACCAGATCACCTTCGAGTTCGAAGACCGCGAGCCCACCGCGAGCCATGACAACCGCCCGCCAACGCCTCCGAAAGAGCGCATCACCGACAAGGCGGACTCGGCCATGGTAACCGGGTGGGTATGGTTTCCTTGCGCGCCGGTCTCACGAATTCATTTCGTTTTTGAGCAGGCACAAGGGCGCGAGGGCGTCTCGACGCGCCTCGATCGCCCGCCGCAGCAATCGTAACGTCGTTCGATCGTTATCGATTGTACCGAGCCTTCACTTCGCCCCCCGAAGTGTCGACTCGGCTTACGTGAATTTTTCGTATCAATTGTGAAAGGCAACCGAAAATGGCAAATCAACAAGTATCAGCCCAACCGCCCGCGAGCGGCGGCGGCATGAACACGGGCGTCGCAGTTATTGCGATGATCCTCTGCTTCATGGCGGGCATGGGCCTCATGTGGGGCTACGACAAGAATCAGAAAATCGGCGCCGACTCGAGCGGCCAGTCGGCAGGCGCCGGCCCAGCATGGAGCGACGACGAGTCACCCGTCCCTGTGTCGAGCAAAGACCCGACTTGGGGCAAGCGCGATGCGCTCGTGACGATCGTCATCTTCTCGGACTTTCAGTGCCCGTACTGCAGCAAGGTTGAGCCGACGATGGATCAACTGAGGAAGGAATACGGCGCCGACAAGCTCCGCCTCGTGTGGAAGAACATGCCGCTGCCGTTCCACAACAATGCAAAGCCCGCCGGCGAAGCTGCTCAAGGCGTGTTTGTGCTCGCGGGCGCCGATGCGTTCTGGAAGTTTCACGCCAACGCGTTCAAGAACCAGCAGTCACTGACGGCCGACAACTTCGAGAAGTGGGCGAAGGAAGCGGGCGTCAAGGACATGGTCAAGTTTAAGGACGGTCTCACCAAGCACTCTTGGGCTGACAAGGTCGACAAGGACGAAGCTGTCGCGAAAGCCGCAGGCGTCAACGGCACGCCCGCGTTCTTCATCAACGGCGTGAACCTCAGCGGCGCTCAGCCGTACGACAAGTTCAAGACGGTCGTCGACGCAGAGCTCAAGAAGGCCACCGAGCGCGTCGGCAAGGGCTTGTCGAAGGACAAGGTCTACGTCGAGATGACGAAGGAGAACAAAAAGAACGCGCCGAAAGAAGAGAAGGAAGAAGAAGAGAAGGAAGACACGAAGACCGTGTGGAAGATCCCCGTGGGCAACAGCCCCACGAAGGGCCCGAAAGGCGCGGCGATCACGATCATCGAGTTCTCCGACTTCGAGTGTCCCTACTGCTCGCGCGTAGAGCCATCACTCAACAAGGTCTTCGAGACCTACAAAGACAAAGTTCGCCTCGTGTGGAAGCACGAGATCCTTCCGTTCCACAAGAAGGCTCGTCCAGCAGCTTACCTATCGATGGAGGCGCGCACTCAAAAGGGCGACGAGGGCTTTTGGAAGGCGCACGACAAAATCTTTGAGAACCAAAAGGACCTCAGCGAAGACAACCTCACCAAGATCGCGGGCGAGCTTGGCCTGAACATGGCCAAGTACAAGGCCTCGATCAAGGAAGAAAAGTACGAAGCCGCCATCGAAGCTGACCAGGAAGCAGCCGAAGCCTTTAAGGCAAACGGCACGCCTCACTTCTTCATCAACGGCCGCCGCATCTCGGGCGCTCAGCCGTTTGAGAACTTCCAGAAGGTGATCGACGAAGAGCTCAAGCGCGCCGAAGGCATGAAGGGCGTTCCTGCCGACAAGCTGTACGACGCGCTCATCAAGGACGGCAAAGAGCCGCCACCAGAACCAGAACCCGAGAAGAAGGTCCTTGCTGCTCCGCCCCCAAGCGCGCCTTCAAAGGGACCTGCGGCCGCAAAGGTCACCGTTCAGATCTTCTCGGACTTCCAGTGCCCGTACTGCAGCCGCGTCGAGCCTACGCTCGCCACGTTGCAGAAGAAGTACGAAGGCAAAGTGCGTTGGGTTTGGCGCGACATGCCCCTGCCATTCCACAAGGGCGCAGAGCCCGCGTCGCAGTTTGCCCGCGAAGCGATGAAACAGAAAGGTGCTGACGCGTTTTGGAAGGCGCACGACGCGATCTTCACCAAGCAAGGCGAGATGTTCGTCAAGGGCGAACTCGACCGCGAGAAGCTCGACGGGCTCGCGAAAGAGCTTGGCCTCAACATGGACAAGTACAAGGCGGCGGTCGACGGCAGCGTTTACAAGGCGCTCATCGACGCTGACAAGGAGGCCGCATCGAAGGCTGGCATCCAAGGCACGCCAGCGTTCGTTATCAACGGGTA
>CAMBEV010000245.1 GCA_945865595.1 Nannocystis exedens
CGCCGATCGCGGCTTCGCATCGAAGAGCGAGAGCTCGCCGAAATGGTCACCTGCACCCGCCTCCTTCAGCGTGATCAAGACCGGATTCTTGTCGTCGGGAGGCAGGAAAATTTGGAGCGCGCCCGAAACCACGACGAACATCGAATCGCCCACGTCGCCCTTCTGAAACACGGTCTGGCCTGGGCGCACGGTGCGAAGGATCATCTTTTCGGCGAGCGCCTCGCAGTCGGGCTGCGAGAGCGTATCGAACAGGGCGGTCTGCGCAATGAAGTCGGCGATGCGCATGGTCAGCCCGAACGGTACAGCAACACGGGCGAGGTCAACACACCTGTGTCAGGACGGCTTCCTGCCCACATAGGCTCGGGCGCGCATGACGCCACGTTCGAGCAGCGGCACCTTGCTCGCCTCGAACCCGGCGCGCCTCAACGAGGCCATGAACGCGTCCTTCTCGTAGCCGCTCCAGACGGCAAACAGCCCCCCTGGTGACACCGCGGCATATGCGACCGCAAGCCCCTCGGCAGCGTAGAGGCGCGCATTGCTACGCGTCGCCGCCCACTCTGGACCATTGTCGACGTCGAGGAGAATCGCGTCGTAGGGACCGCTGGCGTACGCGGCAAACACATCGCCTGAGAACACTTCGGCGCGCGGATCGTCAAGCGGCTTACCTGCCAGGTGGGAGAGGCGGCCAGCGACGAGGTCGCGCACAATGGGCATGCGCTCAGCGACGACGACGTGGGCATCAGAGCCCATCGCATCCAGTGCCGCACGCAATGTCGCACCGAAGCCGAGACCGCCAATCAGGACACGCCTCGCGTGGGCAACCTGCTTGACCAACTCTCCAAATCGCGCCTCGGTTTCGAGCGCGGCGCTTGACAGCAGCACCACGTTGCCCGCGATGAGATCGACCCGTTCGTCGCGAAATCGTAGCGCATACCCACCCGCGAGAGGCTCGACGCGGATGGTCATTCTGGGGCGACCTGAATCGTCGCGTGTTTCGCGTCGAACTTGCGAAATGCAAAGGCGTGCTGCTTCAGGTAGTCCGCTCCTGACGCGAAAAATCGGGACATCCAGGTCCCAGCCTTTGCATCGCCGACGCCCGGGAATTGAACACCCCCGCAGAGTCCGTAGTCCGGCACCGCCGCCTGCTTTGGCAGATAGGCCGTACCGAACAGCCAATCCCAAATCGCGATCTTCGTTGAGAAATTCCGATTACCGACCACCATGTCCCGCGCGTGGTGCAGGCGGTGCATCTCTGGGCCATTGAAGACATACTGGAGCACCCCCGACCGTACGTTAATGTTCGAGTGGATGTACATGCCCCACACGGCATCGAGGGTCCCCTTCATGAGGGCGAGCTCGGGATGACCGCCCAGCAAGACGATCGGCGCGTACTCGATCGTCTGGTTGATCAGAATCTCGAGCGCGTGCGAGCGCGATCCTGCAACCCAATCCACATCGCGCACGGAATGATGCGCCTCGTGTAAGCGCCAGAGGTACTTGCTCCGGTGCTGCGCGCGGTGAAACCAATAGATGTAAAAATCGTGAACGATGAAAAAGAACAGCAGCTGGGTCCAAACCGGCCACGACGAGACAAGCTTCAGCCGCGAGATACCCGCGCTGCTGTCAATGAAGCGAATGAGGCCATCGATCGCGAAGCCCAAGATGTAGCTGTGGACGAGCGTGTACCAGAAGAAGTCGACGAAAAAGCCCTCTCGAAAGAGCCGCTGCGATTTGTAGGGGAAGCGCCTCTCGAGGAGCACGACCACGACGGCCCACGCCATGATGATCGCCGGCGATAGCAGTTTCCAAGAAGGCATGGCGCGCGCTCCAAAAGCAACTACGCGCGAATGCCCGCGCCGTTCGAGCCACCATTGACAGCGTGAGCGACGTCGTCGCTGCGCACGCGACGGAGCTTCTTGCGCTGCGAAAGCTCCTCATCGTAAACCCGCTTGACGCCATCGCCGAACGACTTCTCGATGTCGCGAATGCCCTTCACGAGCTTAATGAGCCCCGGGAGTTCCACCGAGGCGGCCTGATCGCTGCCCCACATCGCGCGATCGAACGTGATGTGTCGCTCGATGAAGGTTGCGCCAAGCGCCACCGCTGCGAGGCTCGGCGCCAGTCCAGTTTCGTGCCCGGAGTACCCGACCGGCACGCTCGGGTAGAGTGCCCTCAGCGTGTGGATCATGCGCAGGTTCACCTGGGTGAGGGGGCACGGGTAGGTCGACGTCGAATGTGCCACCAAGAGATTACCTGTCCCAATCGCCGAGACCGCCTTGGTGATCTCGTCCATCGTCGACATGCCCGTCGAGATCATGAGTGGCTTGCCGGTTGCCTTCATTTTTTTGAGAAGGCCATGATCGGTGAGCGACGCGGACGCGGCTTTGTACGCCGGGACATCGAACTGTTCGATAAAGTCAACCGAGTCTTCGTCCCAACACGACGCAAACCACCGAATCTTATGCGTTTTACAATACGCGTCGATCTCGGCAAATTCAGCTTTTCCGAATTCTATCTTATATCGATAGTCGATATAGGTCATCCGGCCCCATGGCGTGTCGCGCTCGATGTTCCATTGATCGCGCGGAACGCATTTTTCGGGAGATCGCTTTTGAAATTTGACCGCGTCGCAGCCAGCAAGGGCAGCTCCGTCGATCAGCTTCTTGGTGATATCAAGTGAACCGTTGTGGTTAATTCCGATCTCGGCAACGACATAAACGCCATTACCCTCGCCAACCAACTTTTCACCAATCGCAATTTGCGTTTTCATAATTGGCCTCCTCAAGCGAATATTTCCCAAGTATCACGGCGCCTCGGTCTCCCGAAGGCCCAGGATCCACTCAGCGAACTCTCGAAAAGATCCATGTCCACCCGGACGGCTCGTCACGAAAATCGCCGCGTCGAGGACCGACTCCATTGCGTCGCCGGGAGCGGCTGTCAGCCCAGAACGGCCGACGGCTTTCATGAGCCCGAGGTCGTTTACATCATCGCCAATAAACGCGATCTCACCAGGGCGTGCGTGCGCTTCTTCAAGGATCGTGTCGAGGTGTGCTTCTTTGTCGAGTACGCCCAGCCAGATGAACGGCAATTTGAGCTTTGCAGCCCGCGCCTTGGCGCTGCCGCTCAGTTCGCGGGTGAGGATCGCGGTTGCGATTCCCACGTCGCGCAGGCGCTCGACGCCCATGCCATCACGCACGCTGTAACGTTTAAGCTCTTCACCGCGTTCCGAATAGTAGACGCCCGCGTCCGTCAGTACGCCGTCGTTATCGGTGACCACCAGCTTGACGCGTGCAGCACGAGCGCGGAGCTCAACAAGGGGGTGGCCTACCTTCACCCCCGGAGGACATCTGGAATCAGTCACCACGCGGTCCACCCACCGTCAACCACCAGGTTGGCGCCAGTCATGTAGCTCGATGCATCGGATGCTAGAAAGACGATCGCTCCTCGATAGTCGCCGGATTTTGCCATTCGACCAAGCGGCGTACGTTTTTCGTAATTGGCAATGAAGCACTCGTCTTGGCCGTTCTCAACGCCACCGGGACACAATGTGTTCACCCTTACGTTTTGGCTACCCCAGTACGATGCTAAAAATTTGGTAAGTGCGATAACCGCGCCCTTTGTAACCGGATAGGCCGCCGACTTATAGAAGCTCTGCGTTCCGTCGGGTCTGCAATAGAGCGACTGATCCGGCGCAACCAAACCGTACGTAGACGCAATATTGATGATGCTGCCACACCCCCCCTTCGCCATGGCACTACCAATCACCTGACAACAGAGAAACATGCCAGTGACGTTCACATCGAGTGATTGTTGCCAAAGCTCGATTGGGTAGTTTTCAAATTTGGATAACTCAGCAGCCACTGCGGGCGTTTCGAACTTGTCGTTGATCGCCGCATTATTCACGAGCACATCGACGCTGCCGAACGCCGCTAGGGTGCGTGCGTGTAGCGCCTCGACCCCCGCGCGCTTGGTGATGTCCGCACCAACACCGATCGCTCGAGGAAACTCACGCGCGAACTGCGTGCAACCCTCTTCGCTCACGTCGGTGACTACCAAGCGAGCGCCCGCGTCCGAGAGCGCACGGCAATGCTCGCGACCGATGAGCCCGAGGGCACCGGTGACGACAGCCACTTTCGATTCGAGTGAAAACAGGTCGTTCGGCATGCGAGCACTCACTCCTTCACCGCGTCTTGGGCTTCGTGTTGAACTGCGAGGTCTTGCGAAATACGGGCTCAACTGAATCGCCCCGAAGCGCCTTGCCTACCGATTTTTCGTCAACGGCTCGCCTCAAGATCGGAAGCACTTCGCGGTAGGCCGCAAGCGCGTGTGCCACGTCGGCGTCGGTATGCGAGAAGCACATGTTGTGGAAGCCGCCCCACAATATGCCGCGCTTGATGAGCTCTTGCTGCACGAGCGACTTCATCTCGAGTGGGCTGCCAGCCTTGGTGTCAAAGGTCACGATCGTGCGGCAGTCGAACCCCATACATTGGGTGTAGTCAACGCCAAGTTCCTTGACGATCGAATTGTACCCTTCTCTGATCCGTTTTCCCATTGCGGCGATCGCTTCGGGCACCTTCTTGTCGCGCAGCTCCTCAATCGTAGCCCTCGCGGCCGCGAGTGAGAGAGCCTCGCCGCCGAACGTCGTGAAGAAAAAGACGTCCTTGTCGCAGAGCCTCATGATGTCGGCACGACCCGTCAGAATCGATAGAGGCATGCCGTTGGCGACAGCTTTGGAGAAGCACGCCAGGTCCGCACGGACATCGAAATATTGCTGTGCGCCTCCCAGCGCGAGGCGGAAGCCAGTCCACATTTCGTCGAAGATGAGAACCACGCCCGCGTCGTCACACGCTTTGCGCACCTTCTGCAGGAAGTTGTCGCGCGGGGCTTCGAACACGGTCGGCTCGAGAATCACGCAAGCGACGTCACTATCGAGCGAGTCGATCAGGCCCTGGATGTCGTTGTAGCTGAACGTAAAACTGAGGTCTCGGGTCGACTGCGGGATGCCGCGGTTGCGGTCCGTAACTGCGATGGCCCAGTCGTGCCACCCGTGGTAACCGCACGAGAGCACTTTGTTGCGGCCCGTAAATGCGCGCGCGAGGCGAACCGCCGCAGTCGTCACGTCGCAACCCGTCTTGCTGTACCGCACCATCTCGGCGCCGGGCACGACCGCGCGAACAAGCTCGGCCACTTCGACCTCGAGCGGATGCATCTGTGAGAACGTGATGCCTTTCTCAAGTTGCTTGACGATCGCCCGATCGACCGCCTCGTAACAGTACCCCAGGGAAAGCGGGCCGATGCCCATCTGGAAGTCGATGTACTCGTTGCCGTCGACGTCCCAGACGTGGGCCCCCTTCCCGCGCTCAAGGTACTTGGGAGCGACTCCTTTAACGTATTGCCCGGGGCCTTTGGCAAGGGTCTGCGTGTAGGCCGGAATCAGGCCCGTTGCGCGCTCGTAAAGCGCGTTGCTCTTGTCGATGGTCGGGTAGTCGGAATTGAATTTCACACGATTGGGCACGGGACTCTCCTTGAGAAGAACACATCGACTCGACCGCCAATCAGGCGCACGTCAGCCGAGGGCACGAAGCACTTTTTGCGCCAACTGTTCACCCGTGAAGCCTTCGTGTGCGAGCACGTCGGAGAGGAGCGCAGGCTTGAACCAACGCTCTTCGAGGGCGATCGGAAAGAGGCGCTTGCTTAC
>CAMBEV010000246.1 GCA_945865595.1 Nannocystis exedens
TGTCGCCATACTCTGGGAAGACGGTGCGAATGGCTTCGAGTTGCCGCGCGTAGCAACCGATGCCGTCCAGCGCCCCTCGAAGGTTTTCGGTGGTGGCTTCGATGCCGAGTGAATCGGCAAGTTTCTTGCCGAATGTGAGCGCGTCGTCGGATGAATCGCGCTCTGGCATAAAGATGCCGAAGACCCGTTCCTTGCCGAATGCGCGCACGCACAGGCCGGCGGTGACCGAACTATCGATGCCACCTGAGATGCCAACGACCGCACCGCGCCGCTTGAGTTTACCGAGTACTTGCTCGCGGATGGTTGCTGCGATCGTGGTGGCCAGAACTTCTGCGTCGATGCAAAGCACGTCTTTCGAGAACACCATGGGGCTTCATACTACCTGGTCGAAAGAACCGTTGCTGCCCAATTCTCTGTGGCGGTACGATCGCCCGACCTTGGCCCTGTCGTCATTGCTCGAAGCTGCAACGCGCGCCTCCCCCGATGCGGTTGCATTGGTGATGGGCAATCGAACCTGGACGTTTGCGCAATTGAGCAGCGCCGCCGAGCAGTTCGCCTTTTCGCTCCTCGCGCGCGGCATTTGCCCCGGCGATCGCATTGCGCTGTGCCTGCCCAACGTGCCGGAGACCGTGATTGCGTTGTGGGGCGTGATTAAGGCTGGCGGCGTCTTCGTCATGGTGAATGCGACGACAAAGCAAGACAAGCTCGACTTCCTTCTGAACGACTGCGGCGCGGTGGCCCTCGTAACGACGCAGGCAAGGCAGGGCGCCGCGCTATTCGTCAACCATCCGAACCTTCAGTCAGTTTTTCTTACGGGCTTCGCCGGACAACCGCTCGCGCTCGAAGATCCTCGTTTCGTTTCTTTCGACGAGCACGCGCAAGCGAGACCGCTTCCCCAGGTAAGCGAAGCAGACCTGGCGGCGATTCTCTACACCTCGGGCTCAACCGGTTTCCCGAAGGGCGTCGCACTGTCGCATCAGAACATCGCGACCGCCACCCGGGCGATCACCGAGTACCTCAATCTCACCCCAAGCGACGTGCTCTTCAACGTCCTACCTTTGTCGTTCGGATACGGGCTGACGCAACTGTTCTCGGCGTGTGCCGTGCGCGCGACGTTCGTCTGCGAAAAAGACATGCTCTTCCCGCACGTCGCACTAACGAAGATCGCAGAGGTCCGTGCGACAGGTTTCGCGATCGTCCCCACCATCGCCGCAATGCTCCTCGAATACGATCTCGCGAAGTACGATTTGTCGAGCTTGCGGTATGTCACGAACGCTGGCGCTCACCTGCCCGCCGAGTACGGGCAACGCCTTTCGCGCGTGCTGCCGAATGCGTCGCTCATTTGCATGTACGGCCAGACCGAGTGCCTGCGCATCTCATACTTGCCAGCGTCCGACTTTGGCGCTCGTCCAGAATCAGTCGGCAAGGGCATCCCGTATCAACAGCTGTTCTTGCTCGACGATGAAGGCAATGAAGTTGACGGTCAAGCACCTGGTCAGCTCGTCGTGCGTGGCGATCACGTGATGCTCCGCTATTGGAACTCGCCAGAAGCGACCGCTGAAAAACTAAGGCCCCCCCCTCCTGCCCTGCGCGACCGCGTGGGCCCTAGCGAACGATTGCTCTTCACGGGCGACCTTTTTCGCCGCGACAGCGAGGGCTACTTGTACTTCGTGTCGCGCATGGACGACATCATCAAGTCACGCGGCGAGAAAGTGAGCCCCGCTGAGGTGGAGCGCGCTCTCCTGTCGATGCCTGGCGTCGCGGCGGCTGCAGTGGTCGGGGTCGAGCGGCCGAACTTTGGCACCGTGATCAAAGCCGTGATTGTGACTGCGTCGGGTGCTGCGCTAACGGACCGCGACGTGAAACAGTATTGTGCGGCGCGGCTCGAGAATTACATGGTTCCGGGGGTAGTCGAGTTTCGTGATCAGCTGCCCACGACCGAACGTGGCAAGGTGGACAAGTCAGCGCTGACCTGACTGACCTGACTGCGGTGACAGCAGTGATCAGAGCGGTTGCTCACGCGTCTTCGTCTCCGTCTGTCAGGAACCAATTTTCTTTGTTGTTTACAAATTGACGCAGGTCGGCCGCCGACTCAGCAACGTCGATACTCACGGATCGCGATGCATCGCGGAGACTGAAGCCCACACGCGACAGCATCGTGCGAACCCTCACGGCGCCCAAAAAGCGCATGGACACCGAGTGCATCTGGCGTCGATACAGCTCAGCGAGCACACCGACGAAAAGTTGCTCAAGATGCTCGTCGGAATCGGCGAAGAAGTCGTTGAAATGCGCGACCTTACCTTCGGGCTGCACGAACATGTAACCGTGAAGGGTATGATCTGCCTTGTTTCGAAGGCCGAAGAGCCACCGCTCAGGTTGGCGCCCAAAACGAAAGCGCCAGTCGAGGTACTCGCGCGAGCGCACACCACACACGCCGTACTGGTTGCGACCGCGCTCCCACAGTGCATCGAACGCGTCATCGATGCCGGCTTCTTCGACAATCTCAAGTTGCTTGGCACGCGTGCTCGCGCTCATCGTTCGAACGCCTTGAAGCGCCCAATCGACAGAGGCGCTCAGTGCACGAGCAACAAGGGGTCGTGAGACGAAGGTACGCAGGTAGGTCCCGTGCCGCAGGACGCAGGCGTAACGCGCCATCCGCCCAAGAGTTGTATAACCAACCCGCTTGACTACACCTTCGGCGCGGTGGTTCGGAAAGCCGTACGAGACCGCGTACGTCTTGCGGCAATGGTCCATCATTGCGCGCTTGAGCGTGATCGCGGGTTGCAACGTGCGATGATCCTTGGACACCGCGAAGTCTGCGAGAAGGGCAACTTGCTTGACGTTACCAGCCACAACAAACCGCCGAGGCCCCACGCCCGAACACCCGACAATCTCGGTGTCGCCATCTCGTTCGGCGCGCAAGAGTTGAACAGAACCGAGGCCGACTGGATTGCCTTGGTAGTACCACCGTACGCGCTGTCGCAATTCCTCAGCGCTGATAGGCAGATTCTCGCGCCAAAGACGGCCAAGATCGGCTTCCACAGCACCCACGTCATCTGGAGCGAATACCGAGTACTTCATGCGAGGCGACCCATCGTAGCTGAAAGGCGAATGACGCGTAAGCAGTCATCCCCCCCAACAAGTAGTCGGTCGTTCTCGGCGTCAGGCGGCGTCCTTCACGCGTGCACCGTGGCAAGAGGATCCGCATAAATCTCGGTCACCGAAATTTCGCAGGTCACCGAACACAGCTTCACCATACCGGAGCGAAATTCTTCGAGAATCCACGTATCGTTTGCGTTACGGCGGTATACCTCGACACGCTCCTCGTGTTGAGAGACGAGAACGTATTCTCGAAGTGAAGGGATGCGTCTGCAATGCGCAAACTTCTCGCTGCGATCGTAGGCCTCGGTGCTGTCGGATAATACTTCGACGAGAAGGACGGGATTCACCGCGCCATTCTTGTCCTGTGGATCCGACTCTAGTTGTCCGCAAATCACCGTCACGTCTGGGTAAGTCGCGAGACCGGTCGCGAGCACACGAATGCGGAGATCCGAGTTGTAGGTGGTGCATGGCCGACCTTTGAGAGCACTCCGCAACTCCCCCGCGAAATTCGTGGCAATTCGCGCATGACTCGGCGTTCCACCCGACATGCCATAAAGCGTTCCATCCAGCCACTCATGCCTTGTTTCAGCTTTCTCCTCGAGGGCGAGGTAGTCCGCATACGAGACCAACGGCTTGCCTGCCACAGTCGCCATGTTGCTCGAAAGTGTACTTGAAAACTTCACCTCACGCTCGTGAGCCGCATACTCCAGATCACCCCACGCGCTCGAGCGTCACCACCGCCGCCGCATAGTCCCCGTCGTGCGTGAGCGATACCCACGCGCGATCGACGCTTGCGCTGACGGCGAGTGCGGCGGCCGTTGCGTGAAACTGAAGCGACGGCCGTCCCGATCGGTCGCGCGCCACTTCGATGTCACGCAAGCTCACGCGAGGCGGCGTGATGCCCATGCAAGCGCACGCGGCATCGAGAGCTTTCAGGGCCGCCTCTTTTGCGGCATAGCGCGCCGCCAAGTGCTGCGCGGGGCGCCGAGAGCTCGCCGATTCGCTGTACGCGATCTCTTCGGCGGTGAAGGTCGCATTGACAAATTGGCTCATGCGGTCGCCGAGCTGGTCGGCAAAAGCAGGCACGTGAACGAGATCGATTCCCACGCCGAGAATCATGTTGTGGCCTCTGCGAAAAAGGCGTCGCCGTTAAGTCGTGCGTTCGCGTTCGTGAGCATCTCGGCTTCGGCCTCAAGGTGCGCTGGCGTTCCTTCCTTTGCCGCAAAGGGACGCGCCGTGCGCCGTTGCACAAGCGGCTCGCGACCGCTGAGTACCGCTGCAAGTCTGTGTGTTCCCGCCTGCATGCGAGCGTCAAGACGCGCGCGATAGGCCGCAATTTGCGGAACATCGAGCATGCGGAAGAAAAACTGCGGATGCACCACGCACACGATCGCGCCGACATGTCCGAAGCCAAGGCTCGTGAGCAACGCCGCACGCAACATGCCAACACCTGCAACGACGGGTTGGTCGCTGAACGTCATTGTGGAGAAGGCGCGCATCGTTGCGTCAACGTCATCGAGGCATGGGTTGCCCGGAACGACGCCGTCGGCCATCGACTGCAACAGCCCATTAAGCTGCCATGCGGCTGCGGCACCTTTCGAATGTCCCGTCAGCGATTTTTGCGAGACCACAGCAAGGGGCAAACCAGGCGTTCGCCCGAGCTTCCTTTGCAAGAGATCATGCACCCGGTTTTCGTTCACGTCGTTCATCGTCGTCGATGTGTCGTGTTTGCTCACGAGGGCAATGTCATCGGGGCCTAACCCGAACACAGCGAGCGCGCCGCGCAGAGGCGAGATGTCGTCCGTGTCTTTGTAGAACTCGTGACCGTAGTGGCGACGGGCTTGGGTAACCATTTGTTCCGCCGCTTGACGACCGACAAGAGCCGCAAGCTCATGCGCCTGAGCTGCGATCTTCCGTACCTCGCTGCGCCGCAGTTCGAAGTCGCACGCCGCGTGGGCGTCACGCGAATGGATGACGCGTTCGGCCACTGCCGCCAGCACGCCCATTCCTGGCGCGGGTACTGAGAGGTTCACGCCATCGCCGTGCGAACTTGCGTGCGCCACGATGCCATACACGGGCAAGCCCAGGTCGAACGCGAACTTCGCGGTGCACAGAATTTGCGTGCCTGCGCCTTGCGATTCGACAAATCCGCGACGACGCGCGTCGTTGGGTCGCGACATGTATCGAGGCGGGACGCCCATGGATTCCAGCTCGTCGCTCGATGCGGTGGCGGCCATGTCGCCAAAGCCCACGCCGCTCTCTTGTGAATAGTCATCGACGCCGCCGGCGATCATTAAAGTAGCTTGACCGGTAAGGATCTTGTCGATCGCATCGCCAACCGAAATCGCCGCCGTTGCGCAGGCCGCGACCGGAAATGACATCGGGCCGTAAGACCCGAGATAACTCTGCACCGCGTAGCCACTGACGACGTTGATCAGCGTTTCTTGAAGGGCGTCGCCTTGACGCGGCACCCCTGCGTAGAGGTCGCGGTACATGCGCCGCATCTTGTGCATGCCGCCGAAGCCAGAACTTTGCGTCGAGCCAACCTTTGCGGGATGCAGGTGTTGA
>CAMBEV010000247.1 GCA_945865595.1 Nannocystis exedens
ACTCGTGGCGCTTCTTTGCGGCCACGTTCGCGGCGAGCGACATCGCGATCTCGACTTCGGGAGTAATCTGCATGGTCGGCTTTCAGCGGCGATGCGCCATCGTACAATAAGAAACATGATCGGTAAGTCGAATCGATTCTTCGCTTCCGCTGCGCTCGTTGCGCTCACTCTCACCGCGTGCGGCGCGAGGCCACGGATGTGCTCGTCCGGCGAGTGCACGAAACGCGAATCCTGTGTCGCGGGGCGATGCATCGTGGGCAGCGCGACGCCGGCGATTGCGCGTGCGGAACGCTTCTCGTTCGAGGCTCAAAAGCGCACCGTGAGTCCGTTTCGGAAATCGCGCGAAGGGTTGCTTGAGCTTCATTCGAGCGATGAGCTCTTCTTCGCGTTTGATCTTTCCGCGTTGCCGAGCCGTCCCGTGGTGGAGGCCTACGTGCTTGTGTCGCTTCCGGAGGTCGATCTCAGTTCGGGTGAGGGAGCCTTCGCCGCACAACCGATCGTTGAATCATGGTCGGTGGAATCGGCACGTTGGAAGCTGCCGCATCGAGCGCGATCGTCAAGCGCATTGTCGTTTCTGGTTTCCCCCGCAAACCAGCTCATGCGGGTCGACGTCCGTCGCGAAATCCAGTCCGCACAAAGAGACCTCGGAGCGCTCGAGGGCGTCGCGATCCGTTACACGGGTGCGGCGCGTGTCAAAGTGGGCTGGGATGAGAGCCCATCCGTTCCCTGGCGGGCGCCTCAGCTTGAGGTTTACATTGAATCTTCGATGTCCCCACAACGTCCTACAGCAGTGGGGCTCACGTCGTCGTGGTAAAGGAATAGCGCATGCGTAGATACAACTGGTTGGGGCTCGGATTGCTCATTGTCGCCGCGGGGTGCACACGCTCGAGCGAAGCGTCGATCGAGAAGGTCGACTCTCGAAGCGCAGCGGTGAAAACGACGACCGCACAAGTCGCGGGCGATCCCGCTGACACGAATGCTCACAGCGTGTCGATGAGCGGCGTCGGCGACTGCAAAGTTAACGAAGAGTGCAAGGTCGCGCTTCGCCTCAAGGCCAAAGGCGATTTTCACATCAACAAAGAGTACCCCACCAAGTTCAATCCGAGCGCCACCGACGGCGTCGAGTATGTGGGGGGTGGCCCCTTCCGGTTCACGCCTTCTCAAGAGAAGGACGAGACCTTCACGATCACGATCAAGCGCACGAGCGCCGGCGCGATCACCCCTAAGGGCGTGTTCAAGTTTGGCGTCTGCCGTGAGAATTCTTGTCAGGTCGCGGCGGTGGAACTTTCGGCTACGATTTCGTGATCCAATCAGGGCACGGGTGAGTTCCAGTCCACCATCCGCAGTTCGCGCGCAAAGGTTCCGGCTGGTCGCTGCACTTGTCGCAGCTTTAGCCGTTGTTGTGGTCGTAGCCACGACGCGACAAGGAACGCGCGCACCTCCTGAGGTCGCTTTGTCGCGTGCCAGTGCCTCCGCCGTTGGGGGTGGGGCGAACGCTCCGTGTGCCGAGGCGCTTGAGGAAGTCGTTCGCGCGCTGCGGGCTGCCGATGGAACCGTGGCTGAGGCGGCCATCAGCAGGCTGCAAGATTTGGCGCGTGGAGCTGCGGACCTCAACACCGACGAGGGCCGGAGTTGCAAGGCGCGTCTGCTTCTCGAAGCTTCGCGCGCGCCGACGTGCGGCATCGCGCTGTCGGCCGTTTTTTCTTCGATTGTCGCATCAAGTTTGACGTTGCCAGGCGAACTTGCCGACGCGATTTCAAAGGCGCCGCCGGAGTGCCGCGCGGTGATGATTCGCACCTTGCCATTTGCCCATGACGCAGACATGGCGCTGGTACGCGTCGTTGAGGGCCTCGCTCAACATGAGGGTGCGATTGAGCATCGACTCACCGCATGGCAGGGCCTCGGCACGCTCTGTTACCACGCCCGCAAGAAGGCGCGCTCGGATGTGGTCGCGCACGTCGAGGGTGTGCTGCGCGACAAGCTCTCGGGGCTCAAGCTGCCCGAAGAGCGAGTGCCGTTGCTCAAAGCGGCAGGGAACGCAGGTTGCCAAGCGTGCCTTCCGTTCGTCGAAGCGGCGGCGAGTGATAAGAGCACTGAGATACGCACGGCGGCGCTTGGCGCTCTGCGCTTCGTGGACAGCAAGGCCGCAGTGACCCGCATGTGCAAAGCCGCGACGAGCGATCACGACGCGGCCGTGCGACAAGTGGCCGGGTGGTCGCTGCGTAATGGTGTGTCGTTCGAGGTGCAACGGGTGACATGTCTTGCAAAAGCGGCCGCGCAGGATCCGAGCCCGGTCGTACGTTCGGGGGCTGTGGGCTCACTGGGCGTGCTTGCGGGAACGCTCGCTCGCGCACGCAGCGCCCTCATATTTCTTACGGATGCGAGTCATCCGGACGACACCCGGACGCATGCCCGCGAGGCGCTCGCGAGCCATGCGGATGTGCTCTTTGCCGATGCGGGCCGGCCCTAAGCGACAACCCCCTTAATGGCGGCGGCGAGGTGGCCGTTCAAGTCATGGAGGGGAGTTGCACCATGAGAAGTTCTCGGCTCGCGTTGCTCGCTGTCATTGCCACACTCGGGGTGGTCGATTCAACAAGTGCGCAAACTCGAAGGGGCCGGGACCAGAGTCCTGCCGGTCCTGGCGTCCCAGGGGTGCCGGGTGGGCCAAACAAGGGGGCCGCCTTGTCGCCAACTTTGGGCCAAGCGGGCGCGGGGCTGGCGCGAGATCCATCAGTCCGCTTTCACCTGAGGAATGACCTTTCTGAGAGCTCGAGAATTCGGCTGCAAAACGGTCGCGAGATGACAGGAAGAGAGGTCATCGATTTCGTCAACGCGCTTGAATCGGCAGCGAACGACATCGGGCAGTCGATCCGCGAGGACGTCGATGTTCCGCGGCTCGCAGTCATCCCGTTGCCCATCCTTACGCAACAGATGCTGCAGGTCCAGCAGAGCGCGCTCAGCGTCCGCATCGCCCAGCAACTCAAGTTCGAGAAGGCGGGATGGCAATCTGCCATCGGACTGCCTTCCATCGGGCTGCCGAAATTCGATAAGCCACCGCCGCCCTCAGCGCCGTCGGACGACCCAGGCTGCGTGGGCACGTCGGCTCCGGAGGTGCCGGTTGGGCAGGCGGGCGCCTCAACGCAGGCCCCCCTCCACTTCGAGTGGAAGTCAGGCGTGCTCGGCGACAAGGAGACGGTGGGCCTCTATGCAACCTTCGTCGCGGACCTGAAGGCCGGGGCGGCGTACAAAAAGGGAGGGGAGATCAAAGCGATAGCGGAGCTTGACGGAGGGGTGTGGATCCTGAAGCACAATGTCCCGCTCCTCAACGCGATGGCGATGGCATCGGCGCGCGCCGATGGTCTCGATGCGGGGACGTTCGAGTGGAAGGTGGAAGTCAAGCTTGCTGGGCAGAGCATCTACACCGACGGCAAGACGTACACGAAGAAGGGATCCGGCTCCAAAAGTGCGTGGCCGGATCTAAGCTTCGCTAAGAACTGGCCGCTTCCGAAGATGGAATACGCCGCCGCGTTCCCCATCGTTGGTCCTGTCGTTCTCGAGGTGAAAGTGGGGGCCAAGGGCGACTTTGGGTTCGCGGCCTCGATCGCGCCGGAGGTCAGTCTCGACAGCGCGAAGGTGAGCATGACGCTCACTCCTCACGCTGCCTTTAAAGTCTACGCGTCCGCCGCGGCGAGCCTCGCGGGCCTCGCAAAAGCTGGCGTTGAGGGCGAACTCAACCTCCTGACGCTTGACCTCCCAACGACGGCAGGGTTGGAGCTCAAACTCATCGACAAATCTCCGTTCCAGCTCACCGAAACCCTCACGAGCGAGCTCAAAGGCAATGCGCTCCAGGGCAACCTTCTAGCGTTTGCGGAGATCGACCCAGGTATCCTGAAGGCCGTGGACAAAGCTTGCGACAAGGGCGCGGGGTTCGTGAACGGAATTGGGCACTTCTTCGGCAAGAAAGGAAACGTGGTGCCGACGTGCAAGATCAAGTTGGACAGGGTCACGAAGCCGCTCGTCAAATGGGGTGGGTTCGACCTGAGCCAGAAGCTCCTCGACATCAAGGCTCAGCAAAGCCCGTTCGGCTACGGCTCGTACGGTCCCGTGAGCGCGCCGACACCGCCCGCGCTTTCGACCCTGCTCAAGCTGTACTGGAGCGGTAAGCGGGAAGACAATTTCATCACGGCAACCGCCAAAGGGAGCGAGGACGCGATCGGTGCAGGATACGATCTCGTCAGCACCGAAGGTCGCCTTCTCGCGAAACATTGCCCGAGGACGATTCCGCTGAAGAGTTATTGGAACCCACAACGCGGAGACAACATGGCGTCGACGACCCCTCCGAAGGACGCCGGCTACTCGTATGTACGCATTGAAGGGTATGTCTATGAGAAGCCAGAACCGAAGACTGTCCCGCTCAAGCTCTTTTGGAGCGAAGTGCGCGGCGATTACGCAACGGTAGCAAGCGCTCAGGCCGAAGGCGCCGCAAAGGCTGCGGGTTACAAGTTTGTGCGCATCGAGGGATACGTTCTGCCGCAGTAAGCCGCTTCGATATGCCTCTCCTACGGACGACTCCCTGACGCTCGCGATTTGTTGATACCCTCAACCCATGAGCGAGCGTCGTGCGGCGTCGTCGTGGGTCAGCAGCATTGCCTCTCGCGTCGAGAGCCGATTCAAAGAGGGCCGACGCGTCCTCTCGTTTGCGGAGTACCTCGACCTCTTCAGCGGCGATCCGAGGCGGTACGCCCGCGATGCTTCACGCTACCTGCGCGACGCGGTTGACCATTATGGTACCGAGCCGGTTACGTATCCGTGGGGCGAGTTCAAACGCTACAAAGTGTTCGACTTGCCGTGGGAGAAAGCGACCGACCGCCCCAACGGCGTACTCATCGGCCAAGAGCAAGTCCAGGAAGAGGTCGTCAGGGCGCTTAACAATTTCGCGCGCGAGGGCAAGCCGAGCCGGCTCATCTTGCTTCATGGTCCAAACGGTTCCGCAAAGAGCACAACCGTCGGCTGCCTCATGGCCGCGCTCGAAGATTATTCGCACACCGACGAAGGGGCGCTCTACCGCTTCAATTGGGTCTTCCCCACCACAAAAAGCGTTCGTGGTTCACTCGGGTTCGGTTCCAACGACGGCGCAGCGGGTCCAGGGGCGGATTCATTTGCTCATCTTGCCGACGACCAAATCGACGCGAAATTGCTCGTCGAAGTGCGCGACCATCCGCTGTTTCTCATTCCCGTTTCCGATCGCGCTCCACTGCTCCACGAAGCCTTCGCTGCCGCGCGAGCGCACTCGAAGGACGCCGGACTCGGCGATGTTGAGCCGCCCTCCGAGTACATCTTGCGCGGGCAGCTGTCTCACAAGAGCCAGCAAGTGTTCGAAGCGCTGCTCGCAAGCTATCAGGGCTCATACACCGACGTTTTGAAGCACGTGCAAGTCGAGCGTTACTTCATCTCGCGTCGATATAGAACTGGTGCTGTTACAATTGGCCCGCAGATGAGCGTCGACGCGGCCGAGCGTCAGGTGACGGCCGATCGCTCGCTCAGTTCATTGCCAACGTCGCTGCAAGCGATGACGCTGTACGAAGTGAAGGGCGAACTGGTTGACGCGGCGGGTGGCCTTCTTGAGTTCAGCGATTTGCTGAAGCGTCCACTCGAAGCGTTC
>CAMBEV010000248.1 GCA_945865595.1 Nannocystis exedens
CGATGCTGCATTCGGGTTTGCTCAGCTTGCTCGTGCCCTCGCTCAAGCGCCTGACGTACGAGCAGCAAAAGGCGCCAGTTGCGGTCGTCACGAGGCCCCAGCGCGCGCCTATCGTCGAGCTTGGCGGAGGCACCGATCCCAATAAGGACCCCCTTCTCAAGCTGACGCTCTCGCGGTTCGCAGTCGACTTTTACGTTCAGTCGTATGGCCGCTTCATTCGCGCCTTCACCTTCACCGCAGATGTAACCATGCCGGTTACATTACAGACCGGCAAAGACCCGGTGAAGAATCCGAACGGTGGATTGCTTCCGGTGCTCGGCAACCTCGACGTGAAGAACGCGCAAGTGTCGAATTCTGACTTGTTGCTCGAGGAACCCGCCGCTATCGCAACCGGCTTCGCGGGTCTGCTGACCGAGCTCCTGGGTACGTTTTTGGCTGACGGCCTGTCGCCATTCGACGTGTCCGGAGCACTGAAGTCGCAGGGACTGATGCTCTCGATTCCCGACGGCTCGATTCGCAAGATCACCGACACCGAGGAAGACTTCTTGGCGCTGTTTGCAAACTTGAGCGTCGCGCAGAAAGTCAGCCTCTCAGGGACGCGCGCAAGCATCCGGACCCGAGAGCTCCATCCGGAGGCCATGTCGCTCGAAACCGCGAGGCGCGATCAGTTTCCAAAGCTGATCGTGAGTGCGAGCTCAACGCTGCAAGATGCTTCAACGTGGAATGGCGCCGTTGAGTACACCTGGTGGATCGACCGCGGCACTCACGCGGCATGGTCAAGAAACGGAACGATTGTCGTCGACAACGACACGATGATCATGCAGGGGCGGCACACTCTCTACGTGTCGTCGCGCGTGGTGGGACAGCCCGCTTCAGAGGGCGCGCCGGCCGAAGTTCCTTTCGTGATCGATACGACGCCTCCGCAGGCCGAACTGGTTGCCACCGTCGACGGCTTGAGGCTTCGCGCATTCGACTACGTCACGACCGACGCAAACTTGACGATGCGGTACGCGAAGCAGGACCAGGCATTCAGCGAATGGGAACGGTTCACCGAGTTGACGTTTAGAAACGACGACGGCCTGACGGTTGAAGTGCGCGATGAGGAGGGCAACGTCGGCCGCACAAGTTCGGCGCTCATTCGCGGTCGCAAGGACGGCACACTCGATGCGAGCACCTCTGCCTGCAGCATGACGGCTGGCGGCGCGGGCCAGACGCCAGGCGGCGCGGGCTGGTTGTGTGTCGGTGGTGTATTCGGTCTCCTTGGGTTCCTTCGGCGGCGTGTCGTGTCAGGCCAGCGACTCACGACGCTTGCCGCGGGCGCGATTGCGGTGGGTGGTGCGAGCATGCAGGGCTGTTCGTGCAGCAGCGATATTGACGCGAATGTCAAAACGGGCTGCGGGCCGAGTTGCAACGACGAGTGCGGCGGCGCCAATACGATCGGCATCGTTGGCGCCTACACCTCCATTGCGCGCGGCAATGACGGGTCAGTTTGGGTGGCAGGCTACAACGACGTCGACAAGAACGGCAGCAACGTGTGGGGAGATCTCGTCGCCGGCAAGTTCGATAGCGGCAAGAAGCTTGTCAATTGGAGCACTGTCGACGGACTACCCGCAGCACGCACCGACGGCACCTGCCCGGCCAACGATCCAAGAGGTTGGCGCGGTGGCGAGACCGACCTCGGTGCAAACGTCGGCCTCTATTCGAGCATTCAGGTCGGCGATATCGGCGAGCCGATGATCGCGTATTACGACGCGACGACTCGCTCACTGAAGTTTGCGATCTACGACGGCAAGAGCTGGTCAAGTTACTTTATTAAAGAGGGCACGACCGACGGCGACTACGGCCGTTTTGCAAAGCTCGTCATCGTGAATGGCCTTCCGACTGCGGTCTTCTTCGGCATCGAGAAAGGCGCCAAAGGCAAGGCCCGCTCAAAGGTGATGCTCGCGACGGCTCAAGTCTCGAGTCCCCATTCGTCAAGCGACTGGACGTTCGAGGATGTGGCCCTCGATGAGGCAAGCCCCTGCCGCGCAGTCGATTGCGACGGAGGTCAGCTGTGCATTCAAGAGAGCAGCACGTGTCAGGCAACGGTTATCGGTTGCACACCCGAGTGTAAGGCGGGGGGCTTTGGGGCTGCATCGGCATGTGTCATGCTCAAGGACGTCGCAACGTGCGGCACGGTCGTCGACCCGGATTTCTTGAACGTCTATCCGCAAGGCCTGGGCATCTTCATCAGCGCCGCGGTTGGTCCGAAGGGCCTTGGTATTGTTGCCTACGATCGCATTCGCGGCAATTTACTGATGCTGCAGAAGTCGGGGGCGAAGTGGACGTCGGCGATCGTCGATGGTGAGACGGGCTTACGCAGCGACAACAGTGCAGTCGACACGGGTGATGTCGGCGTTGGCGCTTCGCTCGCGATCGACAGCAAGAACAACTGGCACATTAGCTACGTCAATGGCTCACGTGAGAGCTTGCAATACGTCAAGGTCGAAGACGGCAAGAAGGTTCTAGCGCCTGAGCGGATCGACGATGGCAGCTCGCTCGGCGGCAAGGCGTTTGCGGACGGAGTGCACGTCATTGGCGACGACTCTTCGCTCACCGCCGAAAGTTCAGGCGCGGTCACGGTGCTTTATCAAGACGCAACAGTGGGAACACTTCGCATCGCCACGGGCGTTCCAAAGAGCGATGGAACCCACCAATGGACCGTGCTCGCGGTCGATCAGCCCGGCAAGTTCGCGGGCTTCTTTCCGCAGCGGGTTACCGGCACGTCGCTGGTCGCAAACTTCTGGCGCAGCACCGACCGCCCTGCTCAAGAGTTTGCTGGGGACGTTGCTATTTTCGAACCGTAAGTGGGACGGATCTCGGTACAAGGTAACTATGTCAGACACCATTGAGCGACGCGCTTATGATCTGCTCGCGCGCCATTCTGATCTCGCCGCTGTGCTGACGCTCGCGGAGCCTGTGTTTGGGCAGGGCTATTCGCCAGCCACACCTTGGCACGAACGCTCACTCGAATCGTCCTTGGATGAGGCACAGCGTCAAACGCCGTTTGGTGATCTGGTGAGTGTTTTGTCACACGGCCCGCGCGATGATGTGGGGCGTGCCCTTGCGAGTGCCCTTGCGGCGCACGCGATCGCTCATGCGAGGACCCATGGCATGCTGCCGGCTGAATTGGTGAAGCGGGTCCTGTCGCTCGCCAGCTTTTCTCCCTTTGATCCGACGCCGCTGCTCGATCTGGCGTTCGGAGATGCAGCATCCCCATGCTGGGAGGAACTCGCTTCCATCGTACGCCAATCGGACGGTCGTTATGACGACATGACATTGCGCGCCGAAGCGACGAGCGCAGCTCTTGCACTTGCCGCTTCGGACGACGTGTCGGCGCGTGGAGTGCTTTCTCGTCTGCATGTGCATGATACACGGTTGCGTCTTGCGCTCGGCGCCGACTTGCCGACTGCCGCGACTGCGCCGAGCCTACAAGGCGAGCTGTTGCCGACGCCGCGTGGACCGGTCGCAACGACGCTGCTCGCGCTTTCGGGAATTCTATTTCTTACGCGCGGCCTTCGTGCATTCGCGCGGCTAGCGCTTGGCTACCGCCGTCCCGCTGCTGTGGTGATCGCAGAGGACAGCGTGAGGATTTCGACGAGGGTCGAGATGCTCGGACGCGTTCTGCGCGCTCGCGAGATGATCGTTCCAAGAGCTGGCTTGGTGCGTGCGCAACGCGACATTCGCTTCCCACGAGTTGCATTTTACGTGGGGCTGATCGCGCTCTTTCTAGGAAGCGCGGTCGGTATGGGAATCTTCACCGACGGTGTGCGCGCAGCATCGCCGTCGTTGCTCGGGGTTGGCTTGCTTGTCGCCGGTCTCGGAGTTGGCCTCGATTTCTTCTTTTCGAGTTGGCGTCCCAGCTCAAATGGAGCGTGTCGGTTGACCTTCGTGCCGCGACGAGGCCGTGCACTTTCGATTGGTGGCGTTGACCCGACGGCCGCCGACGCGTTTATGGCGTTGTTGTCTAAACGATAGCGAACGACCGACTGGTAACGGCGCTACCGATTGGTAATGGCGATGCCGACTGCGGCGGCACCCGTGGAGGAGGCCACGATTTCGACCTTGAGGTCCCCGCCTAGGCAGCCCTTCACGCTCGCGAAGTAGTCGCCCTCACTGCGATCAAGTTCGTCGCCGTTAGGGCCAACAAGCCGAAGAAACACCCCTGAGCCAGGACCTTCAACACCCACGCCAACCTCGGCGCACTGACGCGCGTCGAGATGAATGGGCTCCGACGTAAGCGTATCCGCTACGAGCGATTTCGTAACAATCATGGTATCTTTTTGCAGCGCAAGGTTTGGTGCAGCCGTAAGCATGCGCGCGGCCGCAAGCGGAGGGGTCTTACCAAGCGGCAGGTTGACCCGATGAACGAGGAGCCCATACGGTCCGCTCCCGCCGAAGCTCTCCACGTCGACGCGAATGTTTTTGCGTGCGCACACAAAGCCAGTTGAACTCAAGGCTCCGCGTGGCGAGCCGACCAGGTTGCCGTTCTCGTTCCACAGCCAGGTCGTGATCATCGAGAGAGGCGCTCCGGTAACGGTGTCGATGCGAACGCAGGGGGCTGTCGTCGCGAGGATCTGTGTAGAGCGCCGACCGACGAGAAGCGTGCTGGTCTTAGAGCTGAGCTTTTCGTAACCATGTTTGCGCAAAGTCTGCTCGACAGCCGCCATGGCATTTGCGAGCGATGCTCCGCGGTCGCCCCATATGGCGTCCGACTCGGTGATGAGATGGGCGCGCTCAGCCGGAACGTGGCTCAGTACGACAGCCGCAACACCGCGGCCGAAATGTGGGCGTAGGCTAAGCGTCCCCTTGATCGCGCGATCTCCGCAAACGACGAGCGCGCGAGCCCCCGCGGAGTCGTGTGCACGTGCGACAAAACGACCGTCAGCGTCGATAAACTCTGCGTCGAAGGTGCCCAACTCTTCGCCACCCAAGATGAGTGCGTCTGAACACTCGCCAGCTTCGACGGCCATTGCGACCGCCGTCGGCGCGCGGGCATCTAGCGCCACAGCCGTCTTGCGCAGTTCTTGCCACGGTCCTGGAATTTGCGTGCGGTGCCGAGTGATCGCCTCCCGCAGGCCTGGCCACGCATCTGCGGTCCGCGGGCCGACTGTCGCCGCCCGAACGCCAAGCGCAACGGTCGCCTTGTCGGCATCCGCTCTGCGCACGACCTGCGCTCCGACAGCCACGATCCCCTCACCGCCCGGCAGATGCACAGACACAAACACGCGCGCGGGGTGCGGCGGGCAAAGCATCACAGCGGGTCGAGGATCGGGCGACTCGTCGATAGCCAGCGGAGCCCCCTCGTCGGAGAAAATGATCACGTCGACGTCTTCGACGCTTCCGCTCGCGCGCCCATACACCACGAGGCACATATCGGCAGAGAACTCAACGAACGCTCCCCTCCTCTCGCCCTCCGCCAGGGGGCCCGCCATGATCACCTGTGCCGCTGCCGCACCGAGCGCCCGTAGGCGATCTTCGGGGTCACGCAGGAGCAGCGTCGCGTCGAGGTCCCCAGGCGTCACAACAAGCGTGCCCCCAGAAGGTACAGATGGTTTACCACCTGTTTTGGTG